>NZ_JBQCTZ010000011.1:0-42476 GCF_051963715.1 Neisseria sp. P0001.S005
TATAAAGCAGGCTAAAGAGGGAACAACCCACCCTAAACCGATATTGTAAAACGGCAATGCGCGCTCGATGGCAGCAGCGGTGTCGGCATTAAATCCAAACGCGGCCTTATAGGCATCGAGCAAACCGACCACAAGGGCAGCCATCATGGTGCAGAAATAGACAATACGGCCGCCGCCAAACAATTTATCCGTCAAGGCCAGCAAAATGATGACGATGGTCAGCGGATACAACAGCATCAACATAGGGATGGAAAACTGCAAAATCGCTGACAGGCCTTTGTTGGCCAACAGGATAGACACCACCGTATTCAGTATCACAAAGATTTTATAAGAAATACCCGGGCAAAGACGGTTGAAATATTCGGCGCATGAAGTAATCAAGCCAACCGCCGTACTCAGACAGGCAAGCAACACCATGACGCCAAGCAACACAATACCGGCCGTACCGAAATAGTGCTGTGCGGTTTTAGACAAAACCGACGCGCCGTTTTCCTGCAAACCGATACCGGCCACACCTGTCACGCCCATATAGCCGATAAACAGGTAAACCACTGCCAAACAAGAAGCCGCCAACACACCGGAAATCGTCGTAGTCTTCAACAAGTCCGCGCGGTTGTCCACGCCCATGGCGCGAACAGCATCAATAACGATAATGGCAAACACCAGCGAAGCCAGCGCGTCCATGGTGCCATAGCCTTCCAAAATGCCTTTAACCAACGGATGAGTAGCAAAATCACCTTGCGCCGCCTGCGGCACGCCCATCGGATTAATGGCGGCATAGCCGACCAATATCGCAATTGACAGCAACAAAATGGGCGTAAGGATTTTACCGATACGGTCAACCAGCTTACCCGGAGAAATCGACAGCCAATAAGTCATGCCGAAAAACACCAGGCTGAATACGGCCAATGCGATGTTTTTCCAAGATTCATCAATGAAAGGGGAAATCGCGGTTTCAAAAGACACTGTCGCCGTACGTGGCATGGCAAACAGAGGGCCGATTGCCAAATAAAGCGCAGTGGCAAAAGTCACGCCGTACCAAGGCGCAACACGGGAAGCCAGCGCTTCCACATCGCGCGAGCCGGAATAGCCGACGGCAATCACGCCCAACAATGGCAAACCCGCCCCGGTCAGCAGAAAGCCGGACATCGCCGAAAGCCAGTTATCACCGGCCTGCTGCCCCAAAAAAGCTGGAAAAATCAGGTTCCCCGCCCCAAAAAACAGGGCAAACAGCATTAAGCCCACCGCCCATAAAGAAGCTTTGGTATGACTCGTCGTCGAATTCATTTTAGTTCTCTTTTTTCAAATTTTCGTTATCGGTTTCATCGGCTTCAAGGCCGTCTGAAAGCATTTCGGCTTCGTTTGTTTCCAAACCGTCTTTCAGGCTGATTTCGATTTCACCATAATTTTCAGGCTGTACGATACGCACCAAGCCTTCTTTAGCCAATTCCAGCAATGCAATAAAATTGACCACCACATATGTCGCACCCTGCTCCGGCTTAAACAAATCGCTGAACTTGCTGATACCGCTTTCGTTCAAACGGCGCAAAATCGCCGTCATCTGCGCGCGCACTGAAATGGTTTCCCGCACCACTTCATGACTGCGCGTATGTTTCGCCCGCGACAAAATACCCAACCAAGCCTGCGTCAAATCGGCAACATACACTTCCGGCAACTTTGCTTCGACCGCAATTTCCAGCGGCAAATACGCCCAAGCAAAATCACGTCCGGCGCGCGGCAACGCATCCAAACCCTGAGCCGCCAGTTTCATCTGCTCGTAAGCCAACAGACGGCGCACCAATTCGGCACGCGGATCCGCCTCTTCATCCTCAACTTCTTCAGGACGCGGCAACAGCAGGCGCGATTTAATTTCAATCAGCATCGCCGCCATCAGCAGGTATTCCGCTGCCAAATCAAACTGATACGCTTCCATTTGAGCAATATAGTGCAGATACTGCTCGGTAATCTTCACCATCGGAATATCGAGGACATCGATATTCTGCTTGCGGATAAGGTACAGCAGCAAATCCAACGGCCCTTGGAAGCTGCTCAATACCACCTTCAACGCATCAGGCGGAATAAACAAATCCTGCGGCACATCGGTGACAGGCTGACCGAACACCCACGCAACGGTATGTTCAGACGGCGTTGCGGCAGTGGAAGAAATAAGGTGTTCTGAAGGCATGGTTAAAGGGTCTTTTTCTTTTTAAGTTTAGTAAGAAGTTTCATCAATAAAAGGCCATCTGAAACGGGGACAACCCGTTTTTAATATAAAAATCAACGTTTTTTACGATTGATTTGCAAAGAAACAATGGCGACGGCAAAAGTCTGGGCCAAGGCCATACCCAACAGCGGCAGGCTGGCGAAAACTGTACCCGTCAGTACCGAGCCGATATCTCGGGACAACACAAAACCATCCCTCGCAAGCATCGCCACTATTAAAGCCAACAATAGCAAACTTTCGCAGCCGACCCAAAGCCAAATCATTTTAACCGAACGGCGTTTACGCCATTTCATAATACCGGCGTGTAAAAGGCTGAACATCACGACGGACAGAAACGGATAAAGAAAAGCGGTGAATGGGCGGTTATAACCGCTTTGCACACACAAATAATCGCCCGGCAGCGTATTGCATTCCATCACATCGAGAAACATCGGATCGACAGCATACATCAACACGCCGAACCATACCGCATAAATCAGACTGGCAATAAAGTAGGCTTTAAAAAATCGGCTCTTAACCATCTTCCCCTACCCCTCACTTCCGCCCCGCGATATGCTCCACCGCCGCCTGCGCACAATACAGCCCAAACGAAGCCGTCACCAGCATACTCGCGCCGTAGCCCGCGCAGGACAAACCTTGCGGCGCTGCATCGGTCGAACACGCTTCGCCGGATTGCGGCGGCGTAATATTCTCGGTTGAATAAACACAAGGCACGCGCATTTTTTCTTTGGTATTGCGGCTGAAGCCGTAGCGTTTGCGCAAGGTATAGCGCAAATTGGAAAGCAGCGGATCGTGGGTAACGCGGCTCAAATCGGCGGTCTGTATCAAAGCCGGATTTTTCTGTCCGCCCGCGCCGCCGCTGATAATAAACGGTTGTTTATGTTGCACGAAATACGCCGCCATCGCCGCTTTGACACGGATTTGGTCAATGGCGTCGATGACAAAGTCAAAAGGCCGTCTGAAAAGTTCGTCCAGATTGTCTTCGGTCACAAAATCTTCGATTTCCGTCACTTCGCATTGCGGATTGATTTGGGCAATGCGTTCGCGCAAAGCGGTAACTTTTGCCTTACCGAAATCATCGGTCAAAGCGTGCAATTGGCGGTTAACATTGGACTCAGCAACGTTGTCCAAATCAATCAGCGTTAAACGACCGATACCGCTCCTCGCCAAAGCCTCCACCGCCCACGAGCCGACGCCGCCGACACCGACCACGCACACATGCGCACGCGAAAAGCGTGCCAGTGCTTCGTCTCCGTAAAGTCTGGCAATGCCGCCAAAGCGGCGCGAAGAAAGAAAAGCGGCGTCCTGCATAAGTAACCTTGTGATATATCAATAAATTAATGAAAAACGCGACAGGCGATTCGGACAGACATTATACTTGAAAGCAGATAGGCTGTTGTACCTGCCCGAAAGAGTTTATAATCGTTTCACATTCAGACAAGTTCTGATTTCATATTAAACGAAAGTGCCGCTACTCGGCGCAAAAGGAGAATGAATATGTACAAACATCTGGTTGTAGCCGTTGACGGTAGCGAGACCTCCCTCAATGCATTGAAACACGCCGCCGAACTGGCAAGCCTCAACAAAGCCCAACTGACTTTAGTTCACGTTGCCAACCCTGCCGAATACATGGCTTTGGCTCCTGAATTCCTGCAACACGAAAGCTATGAAGCCGCCGCAGTGGCTCAAGGTAACGAAGTTTTGGATTTCGCAGAAAAAACAGCGCGTGAAAGCGGCGTTGAAAACATCGTGAAACACCTGTTGGTCGCCAACAAAGGCGCGCGCGAAATGGCGCAAGACTTGGTTGACTATGCCGACAACAACGGCGCAGACCTGCTGGTACTCGGCACACACGGCCGCACCGGCCTGATGCACCTGCTGATGGGCAGCTTCGCCGAGACCGTAATGCGTCAAAGCCACCTGCCTCTGCTGATTATCCGCAGCAAAGCTGAAGAAGCATAATCAAGCATTTATTTAAAATAGCGAAAGGCCGTCTGAATATTTTTCAGACGGCCTTTTTTCACATGACAGCTTCAACTTTTATTTCGCCATTTCTTTGAACACTTCGTGTGCCACAGCAATGGTTTCGTCAATCAGCTCAGGCGTATGCGCGGCGGAAACAAAACCGGCTTCATAAGCTGACGGGCCGAATGCGACATTTCGGTCGAGCATACCGTGGAAGAAATGTTTGAAACCGTCGATATTGGAACGCGCCATGTCGGCATAATTTTGCGGCGTATGGCTGGCAAAATACAAACCAAACATGCCGCCCACGCTGTCCGCCGTAAACTCAACGCCATGTGCTTTAGCCGCATCGGCAATACCGTTGGCAAGGCGTTGGGTCAAGTCAGTCAGGTTCTCATAGAAGCCTTCGCGCTGAATGATTTCCAGCGTTTTCAAACCGGCTGCAACCGCAATCGGGTTGCCGGACAATGTACCTGCCTGATATACGCCGCCCAACGGGGAAATACATTCCATAATGTCTTTACGGCCGCCGAACGCCGCCAAAGGCATACCGCCGCCGATCACTTTGCCTATGGTGGTCAAATCAGGCTTGATGCCGTGCAAAGATTGCGCTCCGCCCAACGCCACGCGGAAACCGGTCATCACTTCGTCGTAAATCAACACGGCACCGTGTTTTTCAGTCAATTCGCGCAAGGCTTTGACAAAGGCTTCAGACGGCCTAACCAGATTCATATTGCCGACAAAAGGCTCTAAAATCACACAGGCAATGTCATTGCCGCTTTGGGCAAAGGCTTCTTCCAGTTGAGCGATATTGTTGTACTCGAGTACCAAAGTATGTTTGGTAAAATCGGCAGGCACACCGGCGGAAGAAGGATTGCCAAACGTCAGCAGACCACTGCCTGCTTTCACCAACAGGCTGTCGGAATGGCCGTGGTAGCAGCCTTCAAACTTGATGATTTTGTCGCGGCCGGTAAAACCGCGTGCCAGACGGATGGCGGTCATCGTCGCTTCCGTACCGGAGCTGACAAGGCGCAGCTGCTCGACCGACGGCATGATTTTGGCGATTTCTTCGGCAATGACAATTTCGCCTTCAGTCGGCGCACCAAACGACAAACCGCCCAATGCCGCTTCGCGCACAGCTTCAATGACTTCAGGATGGGCATGGCCGACAATCGCAGGGCCCCAAGAGCCGACATAGTCGGTATAACGCGTGCCGTTTTCGTCCCAAACATACGCGCCTTCTGCCTTTTTGATAAAGCGCGGTACGCCGCCGACGCTGCCGAATGCGCGCACAGGAGAGTTCACGCCGCCGGGAATAATGGCTTTGGCGCGGTTGAACAAGCTTTCATTACGGTTCATGGTCAATTCTTTCGTAAGAGGTCGTCTGAAAATCAAATCGGTGCCATTTTAACACCAAATCCTTTTCAGACGGCCCAAGCTTCAAAATAAGAATCGGGCGCAAAATCAAAATTATTCTTTAAAAACAAACACTCTATCCACATTTTTCCTGCTTGTGCTATAATCCGCGACCTATTGAAACAATAAAAGAAAAGCATCATGTTACGCGGATTCATACTCAGCCTCGCCCTTTTGGCGTCCTCCCTCGTCCATGCACAACGCAGCCTGCCCGACGATATGGACGTGGCCGTCTTAAAGACTGTCGATTTGCCTTATCTGAAAGTCAGCAAAGGCGGTTTTTCTTGGACGCGCCTGCTGACCTTGGGCATTGTAGACGGCAATGCGGCCAAACTGCAAATCACGCGCTTCACCAAAATCCACGATGAAAACGACCGTTTCATCCCCATGGGCCGCCTGCTGAATCAAACCGGCAAAGCCGTCGCGTTCAAATACAACGAAGAAAGCCGCCTCGTCCGCGAAATCTGGATTCTGACCGACGCCGAGGCCGACAGGTTTGCCGCACACGCCAAAGCGCAAAAACAGGCGGAAGAATAACTTTCAGACGGCCCGGATATTCAAAGGCCGTCTGAACCCTTTTACAACAAGCAAGTCAATCAAAACAAACCATGAAAAAAGTATTTATCCGCACCTTCGGGTGCCAAATGAACGAGTACGACAGCGAAAAAATGCTGTCCGTCCTCGCCGAAGAACACGACGGCATCGAACAGGTTACCCAACCTGACGACGCCGACATCATCTTGTTCAACACCTGCTCCGTGCGTGAAAAAGCGCAAGAAAAAGTCTTCTCCGACTTGGGTCGCGTCCGCCCGCTCAAAGAAAAAAATCCCGACCTCATCATCGGCGTTGCCGGCTGCGTTGCCTCTCAAGAAGGCGAAAACATCGTCAAACGCGCTCCGTATGTGGACGTGGTTTTTGGTCCGCAAACGCTGCACCGCCTGCCCAAACTCATCGTCGATAAAGAAACCACCGGCCTGTCTCAAATCGACATTTCCTTCCCCGAAATCGAGAAATTCGACCACCTGCCGCCTGCGCGCGTAGAAGGCGGCTCGGCATTCATTTCCATTATGGAAGGCTGTTCCAAATACTGCTCTTACTGCGTCGTCCCTTATACCCGCGGCGAAGAATTCTCCCGCCCGCTCAATGATGTATTGACCGAGATTGCCGGTTTGGCGCAACAAGGTGTTAAAGAAATCAACCTCTTAGGCCAAAATGTCAATGCCTATCGCGGCGAAATGGAAAACGGCGAAATCTGCGACTTTGCCACTTTGTTGCGCATCGTCCACGAAATCCCGGGCATCAAACGCCTGCGCTTTACCACCAGCCATCCGCGCGAATTTACCGATGCGATTATCGAGTGCTACCGCGACCTGCCGAAGCTGGTTTCCCACCTGCACCTGCCGATTCAAAGCGGTTCCGACCGCGTATTGAGCGCAATGAAACGCGGTTACACCGCCTTGGAATACAAATCCATCATCCGCAAGCTGCGCGCCATCCGTCCTGATTTGTGCCTCAGCTCCGACTTTATCGTCGGCTTCCCGGGCGAGACCGAACGCGAGTTCGAGCAAACCTTGAAACTGGTCAAAGACATCGCCTTTGACTTGAGCTTCGTCTTTATTTACAGTCCGCGCCCCGGTACGCCTGCCGCCAACCTGCACGACGACACGCCGCACGAAGAAAAAGTGCGCCGCCTCGAAGCTTTGAACGAAGTTATCGAAGCCGAAACCGCGCGCATCAACCAAACCATGGTCGGCACGGTTCAACGCTGCTTGGTCGAAGGTATCTCCAAAAAAGACCCCGACCAACTGCAAGCCCGTACCGCCAACAACCGCGTGGTCAACTTTACCGGCACACCCGACATGATCAACCAAATGATCGATTTGGAAATCACCGAAGCCTACACCTTCTCCCTGAAAGGCAAACCGGTATAAGCACACACAAACAAAGGCCGTCTGAAACTGTTCAGACGGCCTTTATCTTGGTTCGGCCCGGCATTATCTGATTCATGTATTTTTATTACCCGAACAAAAGGCTTTTCAGTATAATACCGCCCGAAAATTCCCTTATCTGTTGAGAAGTTAAGGCCAAAAACCAAACTTTTTTCAGACCAATCCGACGATGCCGTCCCGCAAGCGGCTTTCCCCAAAGGAATATTTTTAAATGAGTTCTTCAAATCAAAGCGTTTTGGAACGATTGTTCAACCTGAGTGCCAATCAGACCAACGTCCGCACTGAAATCATGGCCGGTTTGACCACCTTCCTCGCCATGTGTTACATCATCATCGTCAACCCCCTGATTTTGGGCGAAACCGGCATGGATATGGGCGCAGTATTTGTGGCCACCTGTATCGCCTCCGCCATCGGATGTTTCGTGATGGGCTTTGTCGGCAACTACCCAATCGCCCTCGCACCGGGCATGGGCTTGAACGCCTACTTTACCTTTGCCGTCGTCAAGGGCATGGGCGTGGACTGGCGTGTGGCTTTGGGTGCCGTTTTCATTTCAGGCATCATTTTCATCCTGTTCAGCTTCTTTAAAGTGCGTGAAATGCTGGTCAACGCCCTGCCTATGGGCTTGAAAATGTCGATTGCCACAGGTATCGGCCTCTTCTTGGCATTGATTGCACTCAAAGGCGCAGGCGTGATTGTGGCCAATCCTGCCACATTGGTCGGCTTGGGCGACATCCACCAGCCTACCGCCCTGCTGGCGATGGCAGGCTTTGTCATGGTGGTTGCACTCGGCCACTTCCGCGTCAAAGGCTCCATCATCATTACCATTCTGACGCTGACCGCCGTCTCCACCGTCTTGGGCTTGAGCGAGTTCAAAGGCGTGGTCGGCGAAGTTCCGAGCATTGCACCGACTTTCATGCAGATGGACTTCAAAGGCTTGTTCACCGTCAGCATGGTCAGCGTGATTTTTGTATTCTTCCTGGTTGACCTGTTTGACTCTACCGGCACCTTGGTCGGCGTTTCCCACCGCGCAGGCCTGTTGCAAGACGGCAAACTGCCGCGTTTGAAACGCGCCCTGCTTGCCGACTCTACCGCCATTATCGCAGGCGCCGCCTTGGGTACTTCTTCCACTACCCCTTACGTTGAAAGCGCGGCAGGCGTTTCTGCCGGCGGCCGTACCGGCCTGACTGCCGTTACCGTCGGCGTACTGATGCTGGCCTGTCTGATTTTCTCCCCACTGGTTCAAAGCATCCCTGCATTCGCTACCGCACCCGCCCTGCTCTATGTTGGCGCGCAAATGTTGCGCAGCGCGCGTGAAATCGATTGGGACGACATGACCGAAGCCGCACCGGCATTCCTGACCATCGTCTTCATGCCGTTTACCTACTCGATTGCCGACGGTATCGCGTTTGGCTTTATCAGCTACGCACTCATCAAACTCTTGTGCAACCGCACCCAAGACGTACCGCCTATGGTATGGATTGTCGCCGTATTGTGGGCACTGAAATTCTGGTTCTTGGGTTAAACCACTCAAAAGAACAGGCCGTCTGAAAACTTTTCAGACGGCCTGTTTTATTTTACCCAGCGTTTAAAGCTGTCGATAAAAGATTATTTTTTCGCTTTTTTAGCAGCTGGTTTAGCGGCAGCTTTCGCGCCTTTGTCCAATGCGCAGAAGCGGGTAATGATTTGATCAACCACTTCTTGTTTGCCGTTTACTTCGGTAGTACCGCGGATAGTCAGCATGTTGCCGTCAACTTTGTCTACGTTGGCTGCAGTGGCTGCTTCAGCAACCCAAGCGACATTACCGCCCCAGAATGCGTTTACGTCTTTGCTGCTGTCAGTGATACGGAACAGGTTTTCAGTTAGTTGACCTTTGTATTTTACTTGGGCAGCAACAACTTCGTTGCCTTTGAAACCGTACATTACGCTCAGAGGCTCTTTGCCGTCTTTACCGCATTTGTAGTGAACTTCTTTAGTACCGTCGATAGAGTCTACTTTCAAAGTATTAGGTACTGGAGCTTGAGCTTGTTGAGCCTGAGCTTGAGTTTGTTGTTGCGCAGTAGGCGCAGCTTTAGCTTCAGGTTTGGCTTTAGAACCGCTGCTACATGCAGTCAGGGCAACAGCCGCCAAAACGGCAGGAACGATTAATTTAACATTCATATTCATAATTGACTCCCAAATGGTTTCAATAAAAAACCGGCAAACGCCGGCTGACATTTACACATTAACAGAGATATTCCGTCTTGTCTTTATCTCAGACGGCATTTTTTAATAAAAGTTCAAATAAATATTTTTATTTTCTAAAATCAAGAAATTATAAATATGAAATCATGTAAATTCAGGTTTAGGAACTCTTAAGATGAATACTGTTGTCAATAAATTGGGTTTTGGCAATGGTAAAATGAGATTGAAAAGCGCATATAGACGACAAAAAGTCTGGGCAATTTATTTTACACACTTCTGTCTCTTGAATTGCTAAGCGTTTCAGACGGCCTTAGAACACAAACAGTAAATGTAATAAAAAAACGCAATCTGAAACAGATTGCGTTTTTTTGAAAACTGGCACGCCCACGGGGAATCGAACCCCGGTTACCGCCGTGAAAGGGCGATGTCCTAACCGCTAGACGATGGGCGCGGATAAATCTTGTGGCGCACCCGGAGCGATTCGAACGCCCGACCCTCTGGTTCGTAGCCAGATACTCTATCCAACTGAGCTACGGGTGCATCCTCATCACTTCGCTAGTGCGTTGTGAATCAAGAAGACCGAATAATATAGGCTTTACTGAAACCTGTCTACTCTTTTCGCAGATATTTTTTATATTTTTAATTAGATGATTGAAATTAAACAATATAAAATTAACGTAAAATCCCTACTCCTGACAAATCCTGCGCCATTTTGGCGGCGGAGTTATCGGTCATACCGCCGACAAAATCCAAAATCTTCATATAGGCCTGATACAGACTGTCTTCAGGAAGAATCGGATTGTGCTTTTTCAATAATTCCAACGCCAAAGACTGACGCGTTGCCAACTGTTTTTCAGCAATCAGGGCATAAGCGGCAGGAACAAGTAAATCCAAGATGGAGCCTAAACATGGGAACGTGGCAATCTCGGTCAAGAGTTTGGTGTGATGGCGGAAAATCCGTGTTTGCGCCAATTCTTTCGCTTTTGCCAAAGTGTTTTGCACTTGCGGGCTGCACAGAGCAAGCAAGTCTTTGCCTTTGAATGTTCCATCCAGTAAATCGGACTGATGCAGCATAAAGGTTTGCGCAACATCATCAATCGCCTTGCCAATCGCAATGCCGCGCAACATGGCGCAACGCTGACGGCTGGAGCTGGCGTGCCATGCGCTTTCGGCAAAGGTCAGCTCGGACAAAATACTCTCCACTTCCGTATCCATGAGCAAATCCAATTCGACGGCATCTTCCAAGTCCAGCAAGGCATAGCAAATATCGTCGGCGGCCTCCATCAAATAAGACAAAGGATGGCGCGCCCAGCTGTCTGCTCCCGCGGAAACCAGCCCCAATTCGTCGGCAACTTGACGTATAAATGGTAACTCTGTTTGATAAATATTGAATTTCTTTCTGCCGTTTGGATGTTGCGTTGTCCATGGATACTTCAGCAATGCGCCGATGGCGGCTGCAGTCAGGCGTATTCCGCCCGCCTCGGGATACATTTCAAGGCTGGCGACGATACGCAGGCTATGCGCATTGCCTTCATAGGTTTGAATATCGTTGCGTTCCGCTTCGTTTAATGTGTTCAGATAAATTTGATGCTCAGGCCGTCTGAACCAATCACGCAAAGCATCTTCGCCGGTATGGCCAAACGGCGGATTGCCCAAATCATGTGCCAAACAGGCAACCTGCACCACGGCACCAATATCGCTGGGTGTATTGCCCTGCGGCAGAAAACCGCCGTTGTGCAACATCACGCCCACGCGGTTGCCCAAGCTCCTGCCCACGCTGGCAACTTCAACGCTGTGCGTCAGGCGGTTGTGCGTCAAGTCGTGCTGCGCCAGCGGATGCACCTGCGTTTTTCGACCAAGGCGGCGGAAGGCTCCGGAAAAAACAACCCGGTCGTAGTCGATGTGAAAATCCGTACGCAAAGCATCGGCACCTTCCTGAGTCGAAGGGGTAACGGTCGGCACGATTTCGCCGTTTTTAGTGCGGAAGCGTTGGGTGGATAATAAGTTTTGCCAATTCATTCGGATGGTCATAAAGGTTCCTCAAGCAAAGTAAAGGCCGTCTGAAACATATTCAGACGGCCTTATGCTTATTTACCGCGCATCAATTCAAAGAAATCGTCATTGTTTTTGGAGTCTTTGAGTTTGCCCACCAAAAACTCGGTCGCTTCGATTTCGTCCATAGGATGCAGGAATTTGCGCAAGAGCCACATACGTTGCAACTGATCGTTCGGCACCAGCAATTCTTCGCGGCGCGTACCGGATTTATTGATGCTGATGGCCGGGAACAGGCGTTTTTCTGCCATTCGGCGGTCAAGGTGCAATTCCATATTGCCCGTGCCTTTGAACTCTTCGTAAATCACGTCGTCCATGCGGCTGCCGGTTTCAACAAGCGCTGTCGCAATAATGGTAAGCGAACCGCCCTCTTCCACATTACGCGCTGCGCCGAAGAAGCGTTTTGGACGGTGCAAAGCGTTGGCATCGACACCGCCGGTCAGAATTTTGCCCGAAGTCGGCACGACGGTATTGTAGGCGCGCGCCAAACGGGTAATCGAATCCAGCAGGATGACCACGTCTTTTTTATGTTCGACCATGCGTTTGGCTTTTTCAATCACCATCTCGGCTACTTGTACATGGCGTTGCGCAGGTTCGTCAAACGTAGAGGAAACGACTTCGCCGCGTACAGAACGGCTCATCTCGGTAACCTCTTCCGGACGTTCGTCAATCAACAGGACAATCAGCTCGACATCGGGATAATTGGCGGTAATAGCGTGGGCAATGTTTTGCAACATCACGGTTTTACCGGTTTTAGGCGGCGCCACCAACAATGCACGTTGGCCTTTACCGATTGGGGAAACCAAGTCGATAGCGCGGCCGGTCAGATTCTCTTCGGCTTTGATGTCGCGCTCAAGTTTGAATTGTTCGGTTGGGAATAAAGGCGTGAGGTTTTCAAAGAGGATTTTGTGTTTGCAGACTTCGGGCTGATCACCGTTGATGGTATCGAGGCGAACAAGCGCGAAATAACGCTCGTTGTCTTTAGGTACGCGCACGCTGCCTTCGATGGTGTCACCGGTGTGCAGATTGAAGCGGCGGATTTGCGTGGGCGAAACATAAATATCGTCAGGACCGGCAAGGTAAGAAGTATCTGCGCTGCGCAGGAAACCGAAGCCGTCGGGCAGGATTTCGAGTGTGCCGGAACAGGTAAAGCTGACATTTTGCTTCATCATCTGGCGGACGATGGCAAAAACGAGGTCTTGTTTGCGGAAACGGTTGGCATTTTCAATGCCATGTTCTTCTGCCATTTCCAAGAGTTTGGAAATGTGGAGGGTTTGGAGTTCTGAAACGTGCATAGTATTGATATATTTTGAATGGTATCAGAGAGATGGCACAAAGGCCGTCTGAAAGGATGAAATCGTGCCGCAGGATACGGTAGATTTTTGAGAAAGTTGAATTTTAGGCAGTTGGAGGCAGGGTGTCAAATTTTTAAATTGAACACTGAGGCCGAGACCTTGGTCTTATCCTTCAATAAGATTACGGCTGGAAGTAACATGGCAACCGCAATCTTATCATCAAAAATCCGAGTATTTACCCAACTTCAGACGGCCCTCTGCCCGTACCGCATCAGCGTCATGCCGCCAACCGCCGCCGCACAACCTGCAACCAGTGAAATATGCAGCGGTTCGCCCAAAAACCACGCCGAAGACAGTACACCGAAAATCGGCACAAGCGTAATATACGCCGCCGCGCTGCCTGCACCCAAAGTCTTCACGCCTTCAAAATACCACGCATAGGCCAATACCGTCGCGCCGATGACCAGCCACGCCAAGGCTGTCCAGCCTCGCCCATCCATTGCCGCTATCGCCTCAAACGGCATTCCGTCCGTCCACAACGCCACCACCGACAACATCAACGCACCAATGAACGACGTTGCCGTTGTTACCGTCAGCGCATCTATCCCGCGCAAAACCGCGCGACCGATTAAGGTATAAGCCGCCCAACAGACCACGCAGCCGAAAATCAGCCACTCCCCCGCCTTGATGCCGCCCGATAACACTGTCAACGGCTGCCCTTGCGTTACCACCATAATGGCACCACCGACCGCCAGCAGCATACCCGCCAAAATCTTCACATTTAAACGCTCGCCGAAAAACCAAGTTGCCAACAGCAGTGTCAATACCGGATTCACCGCCACGACTACCGCCGCCTTGCCTGCCGGCATAGTCTGCAAACCCAGCATAAAAAACACCGCATAACCGCACACGCCGACGGAAGCGGCTGCCGTCAAACCCAGCCATTGCCGCGCCGACAAAGCCGCCAAAGTCGCGAACCTGCTACGCGCAAACAACCAGCCCAACAACAAAACCGAAGCCAGTACAAACCGAACCGCCCCGCCCGTCAGCGGCGGCAGCGACTGCCCCAGCATCCGCCCCATCGGCCAAGACGCGCCCCACAGCACCGCCATCCCCAGCAGTTTCAAATGTACAGAATAACGTTCCATCTCATTCCTTTTATCGACAAAGGCCGTCTGAAAATGTTTCAGACGGCCTTTATCCACTTAGGATTTTACAATACGACCATTAGGGTAAATATTGCGGTAAGCAATATAAGGAGCCAGCAGTAAAACTGCGCTGACAGGTAGGAATAGTAAAAGTATGATCATGATAATCCACTGGCCTAACATGCTGCCTAATACGCCCCACATAAAAGAATAGAGAGCCACACCTACAACATAAACTAATATTGCAGGAATATTACACATAGCCGCTTTAACATTAGCTTTAATAGCCTCCCATGGCTTCAGACCATCTAAAACAATCAAAGCGGGGGTTAATAAAAATATAGACAAAAGGACAATAACAATCAATACAACACCTATCATCATTGCCCAATGACCTGCAAAATATAGCGGAATGATAAGCAAACTAACAGCTATACTGAACAGCACCTGAAGTAACAATAAAATGAAAAAACTCATTTTTTTATCTAAAAAAACAATAAAAAAATCTTTCACATCAAATGCTTTTCCATTATTGATATTGTTAGCAACATACATAGCTCCGCCTACTAAGCATGAACCCACCCAGCTGAATACAATACCTTTTAAACTAGAAAGCGCATTAATTCCTAGTAAGTCAATAATAGAAACCACAAAGCCTACGATCATATAAGCCAATAATACGCCTATCCATTTCCACGGATGAAGTTTGAAAATACCGAAAGCGTCGGTAATCCACTTGATGCCTGCAGAAGCAGGAAGGCGTTTGGGTTCGTGATATCGAACTTCCTGTGAAGTGGGTATTTGGTTTTCCATAAAATTCCTATTATAAAATCAAAAATTTAAACACAATAAAGGCAGCCAGTGCATACTGACTGCCTTCTTACCAATTATTTTGCCTGCCAAGAATCTTTCAGTGTCACAGTGCGGTTAAACACCGGTGTGTCTTTGCTGTGGTCTTTGCGGTCGGTGACGAAATAGCCGATGCGTTCAAACTGCCAACGGCTCTCCGCCGGCAAATCTTTTACGACAGGCTCGGCGTAGGCGGTGATTTCCTTGATGGATTCAGGGTTGAGAAAATCGGTGAACGGCAGGTAGTTGCCGTCTTCGCCGCGCACGGCATCGGGACGCTCGACGGTAAAGAGGCGGTCGTACAGGCGGACTTTGATTTCGGCGGCGTGTTCGGCGGAAACCCAGTGAATCACGCCTTTGACTTTTCTGCCTTCAGGATTTTTGCCCAAGGTGTCGTGGTCGATGCTGCACTTGAGTTCAACCACATTGCCTGCCTCGTCTTTTACTACTTCATCGCACTTGATGACATAGCCGTGGCGCAAGCGCACTTCGCCGCCGGGAATCAGGCGTTTGAAGCCTTTGGGCGGATTTTCGGCAAAGTCATCGGCTTCGATGTAGATGGTTTGGGAAACAGGTACTTCGCGATCGCCCATTTCTTCGTGGTTCGGGTGGAACGCGGCACGGCGGCTTTGGGTTTTACCGGCTTCAAAGTTGGTCAGGGTTACTTTAAGCGGATTCAAAACCGCCATCAGGCGTGGCGCAGAGTTTTCCAACTCTTCACGAATCGCACCTTCCAACACGCTCATGTCGACGATGTTTTCAGATTTGGAAATACCCGCGCGTTTGGCAAACAGGCGCAGGCCTTCGGGCGTATAACCGCGGCGGCGCATACCTGAAATGGTCGGCATACGCGGATCATCCCAGCCGGCAACGTGGCCGTCTGAAACCAGTTGGTTTAGCTTGCGTTTGGACGTGATGGAATACAAAAGCTCCAAACGGGAAAATTCGTATTGGCGCGGACGGGTGGCGTGCGGCGCAGGGATGTTGTCCAACACCCAGTCATACAGCGGGCGGTGGGCTTCAAATTCGAGCGTACACAAGGAATGCGTGATACCTTCGATGGCATCGGAAATGCAATGCGTGTAGTCGTACATTGGGTAGATGCACCATTTGTCGCCGGTGTTGTGGTGATGGGCGCGGCGGATGCGGTAGATGACGGGGTCGCGCATATTGATGTTGCCTGATGCCATGTCGATTTTCAGGCGCAGGGTTTTGCTGCCGTCGGGGAACTCGCCGTTTTTCATGCGTGTGAACAAGTCGAGGTTTTCTTCGACGCTGCGGTCGCGGTAAGGGCTGTTTTTGCCTGCTTCGGTCAGCGTACCGCGGTATTCGCGCATTTCTTCGGGCGTCAAATCATCGACATACGCTTTGCCGTCTTTGATTAAACCGACGGCGTAGTCGTAAAGCTGGTCGAAATAGTTGGAAGCGAAACGCGGCTCGCCCGCCCAATGGAAACCGAGCCATTCAACGTCTTCTTTGATGGCGTTGACGTATTCGTCGTTTTCTTTTTCAGGATTGGTATCGTCAAAACGCAGGTTGCACAAGCCGTCGTAAATATAAGCCAAACCAAAATTCAGGCAGATGGATTTGGCGTGGCCGATGTGCAAATAGCCATTCGGCTCGGGCGGGAAACGGGTTTGGATGGCTGTATGTTTACCGCTTTTGAGGTCTTCTTCGATAATAGTGCGGATAAAGTGGTTGTCCGCGAATTGGTCTTTATTCAACATAATATTTCTTTGATGGGAAAATGATTTTCTGTTTTCAGACGGCCTGAACATTCAATCAGGCCGTCTGAAAGGAATGGAATGATGGCTCAATTGTACCCGACTTGGCTACTTTGATACAGGGTCGGCAACCTGCCATGCTACGCCGCGTTCGTTTAGGGTTTTCTGCATGGCGGCGGATGGTGGGCGGTCGGTAAACAGCTTATCGAATGCGCCGATATCGCCCAGTCTGACCAAGGCATTGCTGTTGAACTTGCTGTGATCGACGCCGAGATAGCGCACGCGGGCATTGTTCACCATCGCCTGCATCACGCTGACTTCCTTGTAATCGTCATCCAAAAGTGAGCCGTCGTTTTCTATGCCGTGGGTACTCATGATGGCATAGTCGACTTTGAATTGGTTGATGAAATCGACGGTCGCCACGCCGGTAATACCGCCGTCCAAGGGGCGGACCACGCCGGAAGCGATGATGACTGTGTAATCGGTACGCGCCGCAGTGATCGAGGCGGCGTAGATATTGTTGGTGATAATCCGCAGATTTTTACGCTGTCTGACCAATTCGGCGGCGACGGCTTCCATGGTGGTGCCGATGCTGATAAACAGCGAGGCATTGTCGGGAATGGTGGAAGCAATCAGACGGGCAATAGCGTTTTTTTCCTGCTGCTGATGGTTGCGCCTCTCCTGCCCTGCCGTTACGACTGAAACATCGCCCAAAGATGCGCCGCCGTGATAGCGTTTGAGCTGCCCGGTTTCGCTCAATTCCTGCACATCGCGGCGTATGGTTTGCGGCGTAACATCCAAATTCGCCGCCAATTCTTCTACCGTCATAAAATTATGTTCGCGGACAAGGCTGAGGATATGTTCGTGTCTTTGGATTTTGGGTTTCATGGCGTTTCGTTTTGTAGGGATAAACCAATGGCCGTCTGAATATTTCAGACGGCCTTTTTCATTGTCAAACCGATTACATCTCGAGTTTCTGTTCCAAGCGTTCCATGCACGCGCCCAAGTGGCGGCGCATGACTTTGGTCACACGGTTGCGCTTGCCTGCCAGCAACAAATCGAGGATTTCTCGGTGTTCATGGTGTGAATTGGAATCGATGTTGCGCTTTTCTTTGCGAAGCGGATCGGAAACGGCCACAATCAATGAAGAGCGCGCGCATAAGGTATTCATGATTTCAAACAGGACATCGTTGTCCAGCAGCCGCGCCAATTCGACATGGAAGGCATTGGACAGGCGGTTCCAACCCACGCGGTCGCCACTTTCGGAAGCTGCACCCTCTTGCTCAATCATGGCGTAAAGCGGTTTCAGACGCGTTTCCAAATCAGGCATATCGATAAGGACGCTCAAAATCATGCTTTCCATTTCGATACGCGTGTTGAACACGTCTTTCATTTCTTTCAAGTCCGGCACATGGACAAATGCGCCGCGGTTGGGCTGCAAATCGACGATTTTATCGTGCGCCAAAAGCGACAATGCGCCACGCACGGTATTGCGCGAGCAAACCATTTGTCGGCAAAGCTCGGACTCGGTCAGTTTTTTGCCCGGCAGCAGCAGATGGTCGGTAATGCCGTCCAAAATCAATGCGTACACTCGGAAGAGTTCCGAATCGTGACGCTCTTCCAAAATAAGCGATGAAGTTGCAGGCGCAATGTTGGTATTATTTTCGTAATCCATACTGTTTCCCCAGTATCCGTATTAAGGCGCAAGCGTTTACAAACCTGCAGCTTTCGGGGGTGTTTAAAATATAATTAAAAATTGTTGACAATGTTAAACGAAACTTGCACAATGAGATCAACAAGCCAAGTTATAAAGGCTGATAGAGAGAGAGAAAAAGGAATAAAAAGCAAGCAGATAT
The DNA here is from genome assembly GCF_051963715.1 of Neisseria sp. P0001.S005. Classification (NCBI taxonomy): domain Bacteria; kingdom Pseudomonadati; phylum Pseudomonadota; class Betaproteobacteria; order Neisseriales; family Neisseriaceae; genus Neisseria; species Neisseria sp. P0001.S005. The sequence goes on from NZ_JBQCTZ010000011.1 coordinate 18,660, forward strand.
ATTCATGTTAATGCGTGAATATATCTGCTTTTTTTGTGGGTAGCCGGTTCACGCTCCGGCACGCCCACCCTGAAACCGCCCTATTCTGTTTCGACAATCTCGAAGCTGTGGCTCATTTTTGCCGCTTTGCCCAGCATAATCGATGCGGAGCAATATTTTTCGGCAGACATCTGTACGGCGCGTTCAATCGCGCTTTCTTGCAAATCCTGACCATACACTTTGAAATGGATATGGATTTCGGTAAACACGCGCGGCGCTGTGTCGGCGCGTTTGGCAGTCACTTCGGCACGGCAGTCGGTAATTTTTTGGCGTTGTTTCTCGGCAATCATCACGACATCGATGCTGGAACAGCCTGCTACACCCAACAACAGCATTTCCATCGGGCTTGGGCCGCGTTTGACTTCGCCTTCAGCCGCCGCGCCTTCCATCACAACGCTGTGTCCGTTTGCCGTTGTACCGACGAAGCACATTCCATCTATCCATTTTGAAGTAACTTGCATGGTGTCTTTTTTATCCGTAAAAGCATTAATCCGATATTGTAAACAATTTCAAGTGATAAACCTAGTCAGGCCGTCTGAAAAATACAATCAATTACAATCGGCCTAAACGCATTATTCGTCCCGATACGCCCAATGGTTGACCGGCCCGTGTCCTGCCCCGATGCCCAAAGGATAGGAAATGGCGGCGGCAATATAGTTTTTTGCCGTTTGAACCGCCTCGGGTACGCTAAACCCTTTTGCCAACTCGGCAGTGATGCAGGCAGAAAATGTGCAGCCCGTGCCATGGGTATGCGGCGTTGTGAAACGTTTGCTGTTCAGCTCGATGGTTTCATATTGCGTAAACAGCCAGTCGGTGCAATATTCGCTTTGGCTGTCGGCAAGATGGCCACCCTTAATTACCACATTTTTCACACCCCAATCCTGAAGAATTTTGGCGGCGCGTTCCGCATCTTGGCGGTTTTCAATATTGATACCCGTCAATGCCTGCGCTTCGGGCAGATTGGGGGTCAATACGTCCGTATGCGGCAACAGCAGGCGTTTCATGGCTTCAACGGCTGAATTTTCCAACAACGGCGCTCCGCCTTTGGCAATCATGACCGGATCCAACACGCGTTTGCCGAAGTCGCATTCGGCGGTTTGTTCCGCCACGCATTCGATGATTTCCGCCGTACCCAACATGCCGATTTTATAGGCACGGATTTGGAAATCCTCCTGAATCGCGGCAATTTGCGCAGCAATCATGTCGGTCGGTATCGGATGCACTGCCGATACGCCCAAAGTATTTTGTGCGGTAACCGCTGTCAGTACGCTGGTACCGAACACGCCGCGCATCTGAAATGTCTTCAAATCTGCCTGTATGCCCGCGCCGCCGCCGGAATCTGAGCCGGCAATCGTCAGCGTTTGAATAAAAAGTTCGTCCATCATATCCTCCTGTTTTTCAGACGGCCTTGTGTTTATCGTTGTTGAGAGCAGTTTGGTTTTATCCGCAAACAAAGGCATTCGCCGTCTATCTTTCCGAATGCCTTATTTGTTGTTTTACCAAAAACAAATGTACGTTCTCGGGCGGAATATCTTAACAAACAAAAGGCCATCTGAAAACTATTTTCATTTTCAGACGGCCTGTTCAATTTTAAACCTATTCAGGCTTATTCTTCGTATGCGTCAATCGGCAAGCAGGAGCAAACCAGATTGCGGTCGCCATACACTTCATCTACCCGTTTGACGCTCGGCCAGAATTTGTGTTCGCGAACGAACGGCAATGGGAAGACGGCTTCTTCGCGAGAGTACGGATGCGCCCATTCACCGGTTACATCTGCTGCGGTATGCGGAGCGTTCACCAGCGGATTATCCTCTTTCGGCCATTCGCCGCGCTCGACTTTCAGCACTTCCTGTTTGATTTGTTTCAGGGCGGCGATGAAGCGGTCGAGTTCGGCTTTGCTTTCGCTCTCGGTCGGCTCAATCATCAGCGTGCCGGCAACAGGGAAGGAAACCGTCGGCGCGTGGAAGCCGTAGTCCATCAGGCGTTTGGCGATGTCGGTTTCAGTGATGCCGCTTTCGGCTTTGAGCGGACGCAAATCGACGATACATTCGTGCGCGACGCGGCCGTTTTTGCCTGTATACAGAATCGGATAGTCTTCGCTCAGGCGTTTGGCAACGTAGTTGGCGTTGAGCAATGCCCAGCACGTTGCCTGCTCCATGCCTTGTTTACCCATCATGGTCAGGTACATCCAGGTAATCGGCAGGATAGACGCAGAACCGAAGGCCGCAGCAGCAACGGCGGTTTGGTCGGCACTGGCGCTGTGGGTATCGGTCAAAGCGTGTCCCGGTGCAAACGGGGCAAGGTGGGCTTTCAAACCGATAGGACCGACGCCCGGACCGCCGCCGCCGTGAGGGATACAGAAGGTTTTGTGCAGGTTCATGTGCAACACGTCCGCGCCGACTTCGGCAGGCTGCATGATGCCAATTTGGGCGTTGAGGTTGGCACCGTCCATGTAAACCTGTCCGCCGTTTTCATGGATGATGCGGCAGATGTCGCGGATGCCTTCTTCGTACACGCCGTGGGTGGACGGGTAAGTAATCATGATGGCGGACAAAGCGTCGCGGTATTGCTCGGCTTTGGCTTTCAAATCGTCGATGTTGACGTTGCCGTGTTCGTCGGTGTCGACAACGACGACTTTCAAACCCAGCATGGCCGCAGTCGCAGGGTTGGTGCCGTGGGCGGATTTGGGAATCAGGCAGATGTTGCGGTGTCCCTCGCCGTTGGCTTCTTGATAGCGGCGGATGGAGAGCATGCCGCTGTATTCACCCTGCGCGCCGGAGTTGGGCTGGAAGGAAATCGCGTCAAAGCCGGTGATGGCTTTCAGGCTGTTTTCCATGTCGGTCAAAAGCGCGCGGTAGCCTGCGGCTTGGTCTTTGGGGGCGTAGGGGTGGATGTCGGTGAACTCTGCCCAAGTAATCGGCAACATTTCCGCAGTCGCGTTGAGTTTCATGGTGCAGCTGCCCAATGAAATCATGCTGCGGTTCATCGCCAAATCGCGGTCTTCGAGTTTTTTCAGATAGCGCAGCATTTCGTGTTCGGTGTGGTAACTGTTGAACACAGGATGTTGCAGAATGTCGTCTTGACGCAGCAATTCGGCGTTCAGACGGCCTTTGACGTCATCGGCAAATGTGAACGTATCTTTGCCGGTAAACACGCGGTACAAATCAACCAAATCTTCGCATGCCGATGTTTCATGGAATGCAGCCGCAACTTGAGTATCGCTGACGCGGCGCAGGTTATAACCCGATTCTAAAGCAGCGGCAAACACCTGGTCTGCTTTCTCTTTGCTGCCAAAATCGACGGTAACGGTATCGAAGAAGACTTTGTGAACCACATTCAGGCCGTCTGAAACCAGCGCATCGGCAAAGGCAGAAGCCAACGCATGGATACGGTTGGCAATGCGTTTCACGCCTTCAGGGCCATGGTAAACGGCATACATACCGGCCAAGTTCGCCAACAATGCTTGTGCGGTACAAATATTGGATGTCGCTTTTTCGCGGCGGATGTGTTGCTCGCGGGTGGACAAAGCCATGCGCAAGGCAGGCTTGCCCGATGCGTCTTTGGACACACCGATGATACGGCCTGGGGCAGAACGCTTGAACTCGTCTTTAAACGCGAAATAAGCAGCGTGCGGACCGCCGAAGCCCATCGGCACGCCGAAGCGTTGGGTGTTACCCAAAGCAATATCTGCGCCCAATTCAGCCGGAGACTTCAGCAAAACCAAGCTCATGATGTCGGCGGCAACGGCCACGATTGTGCCTTTTGCTTTCAGACGGCCGATAACGTCCTGCAAGTCTTGCACGTCGCCGTCTTTGCCGACGTATTGGAACAGCGCGCCGAAGTATTCGCCTTCATCCGCTTTAGCAAAATCGCCGACCACCAGCTCGAAGCCGAAATATTTGGCGCGGGTTTTCATCACGTCCAAAGTCTGCGGATAGACGCGCGCATCCACAAAGAAACGCTCGGATTTCACTTTGCCCACGCGGTGCGCCATCGCCATCGCTTCCGCCGCGGCAGTTGCCTCATCCAACAAAGACGCGCCTGCCACAGGGAAACCGGTCAAATCGATACACACTTGTTGGAAGTTCAACAAAGCTTCCAAACGGCCCTGGGCAATTTCCGCCTGATACGGGGTGTAGGCAGTGTACCAACCCGGATTTTCCAATACGTTGCGCAAAATCACGTTCGGCACGCGGGTCGGGTAATAGCCCAAACCGATATAGGATTTGTTGATCACGTTTTTAGACGCGATGCCTTTCAATTTCGCCAACGCATCCGCCTCGGTCAACGCTTCGGGCAAATCGAGTTCGGACGGCATACGGATGCTTTGCGGCACGGTGTTGCCGACAAAATCATCCATGCTCTTCTCGCCGAGCGCTTCCAAAAGCGCAGCCTCGTCGCCAAAACTCAAATGGCGCGCGGCAAATTCGTTCGGGTTGAACAATTCAGATAGTTTCATTTCTACTCCTTCGGTGTTATCGATATCAACACTGTTTTTTCTTGCAGATGTTGTTTCAGACGGCCTCCGCCCACTTTGGACGACATGCCAATATTTCCCTATAAACCGGACAGGTTTCCACATGCGCTCCAGGTAGGTAGCCGGTACTCATCAGAAATTCGCCGACGATTTCGCCACCGACAAATTTGAAATGTTTTTTAAACAGCTTCACCCATTCAGCCTTGTCGAGCGGATGGTGTGTATCCAGCCAGTTTTTGAATGAGCCGTATTCTTGCCGTATTTGTTTGATTTGTCGCGCGTTATAAATGGCTGCGTTGATTTTCAGGCGGTTGCGGACGATGCCTGCATCGGCAAGCAACCGCTCAATATCGGCTTCATCAAATGCGGAGACCGTATCGATGTCAAAACCTTTAAATGCCGTCTGAAATGCCTGCTGCTTCTTCAGCATCAGCGTCCAGCTCAATCCTGCCTGATTGATTTCCAACACCAGCCGCTCAAACAATTCATTGTCGTCCTCAATCGGAAAACCGTATTGCGTGTCGTGATAATGTTTGTTGGGATTGTCCGTATCGTCGGGAAGCGTGGCGACAAATTCGCAGTAATTCATGTTTGCTAAGGAAAAATTGAAACAAAGGCCGTCTGAAAGCATTTTTCAGACGACCTAAGACCTGCAATATCAAACAGATGAAAAACCTGTTTGAATGTTTGCAAAAATCAAGCTACTTCGCCTGCGTATTGTTCGGCAGTCAGCAGACCGTCGTAATCGGCAGGGTTGGCAGGTTTGATTTTGAAGAACCAGCCTGCGCCGTAAGGATCGCTGTTGGCAGTTTCCGGAGCGCTTGGCAAATCTTCGTTGACGGCAACGATTTCGCCTGCAATCGGAGCGTATACGTCAGATGCGGCTTTTACAGACTCAACCACACCGGCTTGCTCTTCGGCAGCCAGGTTTGCGCCGACTTCGGGCAGCTCGACAAACACGATGTCGCCCAACAGCTCTTGCGCGTGATGGGTAATGCCGACGGTGATGGTACCGTCTTCTTCAAGGCGCAGCCATTCGTGGCTGGCAACGTATTTCAGTTCTGCTGGGATGTTGCTCATGGTTTGATACTCCATTGATAGGGGGTTATTTTCAGACGGCATCTTCATAGATGCCTTGTTCAATGCTTTCTACAAACGTCCGTACCGGACGACAATTAAAACCTGCTTTCAGAAGGCCCTTAACAAATAAAGGCCGTCTGAACCGATATTAATCAAACTGTTTTTGACCGTTGCGGACGAACGGCAGCTTCAGTACGCGCACATCCACTTCTTTACCACGCATCAGCACTTTGGCGGTATCGCCGTCAAAGTCTTTCGGTACGCGGGCGATGGCGATGGATTGTTTCAGGCTTGGCGAGAATACGCCGCTGGTGGTTTCGCCTTGACCTTTGTCGGTCAACACTTCCATATGCGCGCGCAGGATGCCGCCTTTTTCGAGCAACAGGCCGACCTGTTTCACGGCAACGCCTTTTTCTTTCAATGCCACCAATGCGGCTTTGCCGACGAAATCGCGGCTTTCGTCTTTCAAATCAACGGTCCAACCCATGCCTGCTTCGAGCGGGCTGGTATTGTCGTCCATATCGTTGCCGTAGAGGTTCATACCGGCTTCCATGCGCAGGGTGTCGCGTGCGCCGAGGCCGCAAGGCTGTACGCCGGATTGTTGCAGGGCTTTGAAGAATGCGACGGCTTCGGTACCGGGCAGGATGACTTCGACACCGTCTTCGCCGGTGTAGCCTGTACGGGCGACAAACCAGTCGTTGCCCAAGTCTGCACCTTGGAACGGTTTGAGGCCGTGAATTACGTCTGCCCATTCAGGTTTGACGGTCAGGAGTTTTTCGATGGCTTTAGGGCCTTGTACAGCAAGCATGCCGAGATCGTAGCGCGGATTGAAGGCAACGCCGAACTCTTGTCCGACTTTGTGGAATTGCGCCGTATCTTTTTCGCGAGTCGCGCCGTTGGACACGATGCGGTATTGGGTTTCGGCTTCGTTGGTGCGGTAAACGATTAAGTCGTCAATCACGCCGCCGTTGTCGTTGAGCAAAGCGGAATAAAGGGCTTTGCCGACAAAAGCAAGTTTGGCGACATCGTTGGCAATCAATTTGCGGAAAAAGGCTTTGGCATTTGCGCCTGCTACGTCGGTAACGAGCATATGGGATACGTCAAACATACCGGCGTCGGTGCGCACGGCTTCGTGTTCGGCGATTTGTGAACCATAATGGATGGGCAGCTCCCAGCCGGCAAAATCTACCAGCTTCGCGCCTGCATCTTGATGGGCTTGATGAAATGGGGTGGTTTTCAGAGCAGTCATTCTCAAGTTTCTCCGGATTTTTTGTTCAGATGCCGCCCGCGCACCTGTGCGCGGATGACCCTATCTGTCCTTGAACCTGAGATTTTCGGCCGTATCCGCATGATGGCAAACCAGTCTGCTCACTGCTTTGCGCGGTTGTCTGAATGGTGGTTCAGACGGCCTTCTCCCCTTCGGTGGACGTTATTCCAACGCCGCTCTCCAGATTGTTTGTTTCAATGTGCAGTCCCTGATACCTGAGCGATTTAAGGGTGTCTGCGCCTTCGGTGGTTACATTGTAGTTGGGTGTAACACTCTCCTGCACATTTCCCGATTATGTCTTGAATCGGCAGTTTGGGCAAGTAGCCGACGAATATTTATGATGTGAATATCCGTCTTTTTATTGGGGCGGCAAAACTTGAGCCTTTATAAAATTGTTAGCTATGCGGCAAATGTTTTTGCAAAAGTCTCAGGCCGTCTGAAGCCCTTACCCGTTTTTCCTATATAATTCTGTTTTTTAGATTTATCCGCGCCCATCATGAACCGCCTCAAACGCATTAAAACCATCCTCTGCACGCTCTACCGCTACCGCCTTGCCGAGCTGATTGCCTCGCTGGTCCGTCCGGGTTGGGCGCGGACTTTCCTCAATATGCTGCCGCAGTCGTCCAAGTTCAAACACGAAATGCCTGCCGTGCGCCTGCGTTTGGCGTTGGAAAGCCTGGGGCCGATTTTCATCAAATTCGGGCAGGTATTGTCCACGCGTCCCGATTTGATTCCGCACGATTACGCGGTCGAACTGGCAAGGCTGCAAGACAAAGTGCCGCCGTTTGACGCGCAACTTTCACGCTCGCAAATCGAAAAATCACTGGGACAATCCATCGACACTTTATACGCGGAATTTGAAACAGAGCCTGTCGCCAGCGCGTCCATCGCCCAAGTACACAAAGCCCGCCTGCATTCGGGCGAACAGGTCGCCGTGAAAGTCTTGCGCCCCAACCTTTTGCCCGTTATCGAACAGGATTTGTCGCTGATGCGCTTTGGTGCAGGCTGGGTGGAGCGTTTGTTTTCAGACGGCAAGCGTTTGAAGCCGCGCGAAGTAGTGGCCGAATTTGACAAATACCTGCACGACGAATTGGACTTGATGCGCGAAGCCGCCAATGCCAGCCAGCTCGGTCGCAATTTCCAAAACAGCGATATGCTGATTGTGCCGAAGGTGTTTTACGACTACTGCACCAGCGACGTGCTGACCATCGAATGGATGGACGGCACACCGGTATCCGATATTGCCAAACTCAAAGCAGACGGCATTGATTTGCACAAACTTGCCGATTACGGCGTGGAAATCTTCTTCACGCAAGTTTTCCGTGACGGTTTTTTCCATGCGGATATGCACCCCGGCAATATTCTGGTCGCCGCCGACAACCGCTACATCGCCCTCGATTTCGGCATCGTCGGCACGCTGACCGACTACGACAAGCGCTATCTCGCCATCAACTTCCTCGCCTTTTTCAACCGCGACTACCACCGCGTCGCCACTGCCCACATCGAATCGGGTTGGGTGCCTGCCGACACGCGCGCGGAAGAATTGGAAGCCGCCGTCCGCGCCGTGTGCGAACCGGTGTTCAACAAACCGATTTCACAAATTTCCTTCGGCTTGGTGCTAATGCGCCTGTTTGAAGTCAGCCGCCGCTTCAATGTCGAAATCCAACCGCAGTTGGTATTGCTGCAAAAAACGCTGCTCAACATCGAAGGTTTGGGCCGCCAACTCGATCCCGATTTGGACTTGTGGAAAACCGCCAAACCATTTTTGGTGCGCTGGATGAACGAACAGGTCGGCCCCAAAGCCCTTTGGCGCAACCTCAAAAACGAAGCCCCCGACTGGGCGCAAATCATCCCTTCCCTGCCGCGCAAAATCAGTGCGCTGGTTGATGAGAACCGCCAACAGGAAATGCGCGATGCCTATGTGCATCTGGTCAAAGTACAGCAACGCCAAAGCCTGTGGCTGGGTATGATTGCGGTTGTTTTGCTGCTGATTTTGCTGTTTAAGTAAACCGTAATACAGCTTTAAACGACATAACAAAGGCCGTCTGAAATTTAGTTTTCAGACGGCCTTTTATATACCAACCTATTCTTTTTTCTCGTGCTGAACATGTCCGCTTTCGGCTTCGATATGCCGTCTGAAGCGCAAACCTGCGGCATGGTAAAACGGATGCGGCGAGAATTGGCGCGAGACTTGCGAAGCGAAGATGCAAGTCAGCAACATCCAAAACAGTAAATTCTGTCCGCCCGTCATTTCCATTACCACCACGGCGGCGGTCAACGGCGATTGGGTCGCGGCGGCAAGGAACGCGGCCATGCAGAGCAAAACCGCGACATTGGACGCATCGCCCAATTGCGCGAAAGAAGCCATGTGTTCGCCTATCATCGCACCGATGGTTAACGACGGCGTGAAGATACCGCCGGGAATACCTGCCCAATAGCTGAACACAGTTGCCGCCCATTTTGCGGCGGCCAAGCCGAACGGCGCTTCATACGCGCCTTTAAGAGCGGCTGCGGCTTCGTGATAGCCCGTACCATAGGTTTTGCCTTGATAAAACGTACCGAGCAGCGCCAGCAAGATACCCATCACAAAAGCGACCACCAACAAATGACGGCGGATGAAACTGCGCCAGCGTACCGGCGCGAATGCTGCCGCGCCGCGATACAAAAAGCTGCCGAACAATCCGCCTGCCACGCCGCAGACAATACCCGACACCACGGCCCACATCAGCATGTTTGGCAGCTCGTGCCCTTGAAACCCTGAAAAATACGGGTTGTTGCCCTGTATCGCCACTTGAATGAAACCGGCTGCCAACACGCCCATCAGGATTTGGCGCTCCCAACGTAAAATCACGCCGCGTCCCAATTCTTCGATGGCAAAGACCACGCCGGCCAAAGGCGCGTTAAACGCCGCCGCCAAACCGCCGGCCGCACCTGCGGCAATCAAATCGTTTTCCTGCATGCCCCTAAACGCCAGCCCGTGCTTTTTACACCACGCACCCCAAGCGTTCATGACCGCCGCACCCACTTGTACAGACGGCCCTTCCCTGCCAATCGACGCCCCAAAAATCATGCCCAAAAACGTCAGCGGAATTTTAAAAAAGGTTTCTCCCAAACGAATCAGACGGGTTTTCTGCGCGCCATAAGGCAAAGACAAAGAAGCGATGACCTGAGGAATACCGCTGCCGGAAGTGTACGGCGCAAATTTGCGCGTAAACCATGCCAAAAGCGGCAAACCCAGCGGCAAAGCCACCCACGCAAACCACGGATATTTCCCTACCAACAAAGCGTTCCATTCCAAAGCCAAATCCGCCAAGTACGCAAACATCAAAGCCGTCAGGGCAACCAGTGCCGAGCCTGCCAGCAAAAACAGAAAGGCAATGCTCTTTTTGGACAGGCGTTTGGTTTGGCGGATTTTGTGGGCGAGGCGCGCCGCCCAAGTTTGGGGAAATTTCATCATAAACACGCAGTCAATGTGTTCAGACGGCCTTGATACTTTTCTCAAAGGCCGTCTGAAAACAAGAATAAAGGTTTTTAAGAACGGTAATCCGCGTTAATCGACACATACTCGTGCGACAAATCGCAGGTATAGACGGCCGCCGTCGTATCGCCGCGTTGCAAATCGATGCGGACGGTAATTTCCGGACGGTTCATCACCGCTTGTCCTGCTTCTTCGGTATAGCTTTCCGCGCGGCCGCCGTTTTCGGCCACTAACACGTCATCCAGCCACATTTTCAAAGCATCGACATCCAAGTCTTCAATACCGGCATAGCCGACGGCTGCCAACAGACGGCCCAAGTTCGGGTCGGAGGCAAAGAAAGCGGTTTTCACCAAAGGCGAATGGGCGACGGCATAAGCCACTTTGCGCGCCTCTTCGCGGGTTTTCGCGTTTTGCACTTCAACCGTGATGAACTTGGTCGCACCCTCGCCATCACGGACAATCGCCTGCGCCAATTCCAAAGCCAGCGAACCGAGCAAGGCTTTAAGCTGCGCATAGCGCGGATCGGCGGTATTGTCGATTTCGCTCTGACCGCAACGGCCTGTCGCCATAATCACGAAGCTGTCGTTGGTACTGGTATCGCCGTCCACGGTAATCGTATTGAAACTTTCGTCTGCGATTTCTTGTGTCATCAGTTGCAAAATCGGTTGGGACACTTTGGCATCAGTAGCGATAAACGACAACATGGTCGCCATATTAGGATGAATCATACCCGAACCTTTGGCGATGCCGGTGGCGCGGACTGTGTGTTTCTCGCCGACCAAGCCTGTGCGTGAAGCGGCTTTCGGTACAGTATCCGTCGTCATGATGGCACGAGCCGCGTCCGACCAGAATGCAGGGCGCACTTGCGGCAAAGCGGCCACGATTTTATCCACAGGCAACGGCTCCAAAATCACACCGGTCGAAAACGGCATAATCTGATTGGATTGGCAGCCGACCTGTTCCGCCGCCGCCGCGCACACTTTAATCGCGTCCAGACGGCCTTGTGCGCCGGTACCCGCATTGGCATTACCCGTATTGATGACTAAGGCACACACGCCGTCTTGGTCAAACAGATGCGACTTGGCGATATGCACCGGCGCGGCGCAGAAACGGTTTTGCGTAAACACCGCGCCCACCGTATGACCGCCGCCCAACACCATCAGCGTCAAATCGTCGCGGTCTTGTTGCTTGATGCCGGCACGACCTGTAAACAGACGGATGCCGTCGATTTCCAACAATTCGTCTGCACGTTTTTCAGTCAAATTTACAGCCATATCATTTTCTCCTGTTTACACTATTTTCAGACGGCCTAAACGCTATACGCCCAATAAGGGAATTAAGATAGGTACCAATATCGCCGTCAACACGCCGTTGAGCGTCAAGCCCAAGCCGGCATATGCGGCCATACGGCGGCCATATTCCAAAGACGCCGCAATACCCATCGCATGCGAGGCCGTACCCAAAGACATTCCCACTGAAGAAGGCATATACAACGCCCCTTTCAACACTTTATATCCGGCCATCTGGCCAAAAAGTCCGGCAATAATCACCGTTGCCGCCGTAATCGCCGGAATACCGCCGATGGACGCCGTGATTTCAATCGCAATCGGGTTGGTCACAGATTTGGAAGCCAGCGACAGAATCACTTCGCGCGAAGCACCCAGCCATTTGGCAAAATACACGCCTGTAACAATGCCCGTCACGCTGCCTGCCAACTGCGACAACACCACCGGCAACCACTGGCTGCGGATACGGTCCCAATTTCGATAAAGTGGCACCGCCAGCAACACGACTGCCGGTTTCAACCAAAAATCAATAAAGTGCGAAGCAGAATGGTACAGCTCGTAATCGATGGTAAATACCTTCAAATACCCCATCAACACCAGCGTACTGATCAATACCGGATTACACAGCACATTCCCCGTGCGCGCCCGAATCTGCACCGCCAAAGCATACACGGCCAAAGTCAGGAACAACATGACCGAGGGCATGCGCAACAGCCCGTCTATGTTCATCACATCCACCTCCTGACCCACTCATGCACTTTGCCGGTCACCAACAATACGCAGATCGTACTACCGATTGTGGCCGTCAAAATCGAAAACCAGTCATTTGCAATCACATCCAAATAGCTGATGACGGCCACGCAAGGCGGCACCAAAAACAAAGTCAGGTTTGCCATCAAAATGTCTGCCAGCTCTCCCACCCAAGACAATTTGACCCAGCCGGCCTGAAGCGCGACAAACAGCAAACCCATGCCGACAATACTGCCCGGCAGTTTCAACCCCAAAATCCAAACGGTTGCCTCGCCCAAAGCCAAGCAACCCAATACCACCAATAAGGCACGAATAATATTCATTAAGCCGGTTTCTCCTTATCCTTTTTCAGACGGCCTCAAAAAATTTATTAATCATTGAATCATATCGTGCCACAGGCCGTCTGAAAAGGGAAGAAACACCTTCCTTCAAGTTTAATGAAAGATAAGTATGATTACTCTAGCGGATTGGCTTAGGCAATATTGAAACCCCTACCCTGCTTTTTGTCTTTAACGGCCGCCGCAAACCGGGCATTCGGGATTACGTCTCACCCCGTATTGCTGCCATTTTCCGCTCAACGCGTTGTAGGTAGAAAGTTTGCCGTGCGACGGTGCACCGATACCGAGCAGCACTTTAAGCGCTTCGGCGGCTTGGGTCGTTCCGATAACGCCGACCAATGGCGAAAAAACGCCGAACAATGCACAAGCGCCGTCGCTGGCTTGTTCGCCGTCAAACAGGCAGGCATAGCAGGGCGTATCGGGAAGATCGGGACGGTACACGGCAATTTGTCCGTCAAAGCCGACGGCCGCGGCGGAAACCAAAGGCGTGCGCGTGGCAACGGCGACGCGGTTGACCGCCTGGCGCGTGGGATAATTGTCGGAACAATCGAGGATGATGTCGGCTGCGTTTGCCAATTCGACAAGCCTGGCTTCATCGAGAAATTCGGCAATGGCTGTAATGTGTGTTTGGCTGTTGATCTGTTTCAGACGGCCTTGCATGACCAAAGCCTTGTTTTTACCGATGTCGGCTTCGGTAAACGTGATTTGGCGTTGAAGGTTGGTCTCGTCAATGGTATCGGCATCGGCAATCGTCAGGCGGCCGATACCGGCGGCGGCAAGATACGGCAAGGCCGCCGCACCCAGTCCGCCGCAACCGACAACAAGCACATGGGCGGCCATGAGTTTTTCTTGGCCTTCGATACCGATTTCGTCAAGCAGGATATGGCGGCTGAACCGCAAGAGTTGTTGATCGTTCATCATAATGATAAGGCCGTCTGAAACCCAACGTTCAGACGGCCTGAATGGTTTAGAAATTAATATTTTCGTATGCGTTGTCAAACAGGAAAGGACGGCCTTCGCTGCTGGTTTCGGATTCGAGGCGGATGCCGCTGAGCATCATATTGCGGTCAACGTCTTTCATCATGTCGTAAACGCTCAAGAGCGCCAAATTGAGGCCGGCCAGGGCTTCGGTGGCAATGCTGCCGTTGCTGTGCGCTTGGACGGTCAGCGTGGCCTTCAGGCAGGCCAACTCAACGTTAATATCGAAATCAACCTGCACGCCGATGATGCGGCCGGGCAGGTGCAGCGGAATCAGGTTGGCAGTCTGTTTGATGCTCTGAATGGCGGCAACGCGGGCGATGGTCAGGATACTTGCCTTTTCGGTGGCATTCTCTATCAACACCCGTATCGCCTGCTGGCTCATGTTGACGGTGCCGACGGCGACGGCGGTGTGTTGTTCAGGAAAATCGGGCTGGTTGGGAAATTCAATCATGGGTTTCTCGCCTCTGTTTTGATGGGCAATATTTTACGGCATTTTACAGACAGCGACCACGCGGCGGATACGGACGGCTGTTTTCTGGTTTGAAATGTATCGGACGGCAGCATTGGCAGTTTACAAAAATTTGCTATACAATGGATTCAGGACAAACCCAAATTAACATTTAAATAAGAGAAAAATCATGCAACTGCATATCTTAAACAATCCCAAAGATGCCGCTTTGGCAGCGGATGCGGAATTTTTAAAACAGTCTCTTTTCAATCTGCTGCATGAGGAAGCGTCGCCTTTGGTAGTCGAAACCGTTAAGTTATTATCGACTTCAGACGACAGCGCTGCCTTGATTGAGAAGGTGTTGCCGCAATTGGACGAACAACAAACCCACGATTTAACCTTGGCCTGCGGCCTGTTCGCACAGATTTTGAACATCGCCGAAGACGTGCACCACGAACGCCGCCGCCAAATCCACGAAGATGCCGGCCACAGCGCAGCAGAAGGCAGCCTGACGGAAACCGTACGCAAACTCAAAGCCGGCAAAGTCAACGGCAAAGCGGTGCAACAACAACTGGACAACACGGTCGTTACCGCCGTTTTAACCGCGCACCCGACCGAAGTGCAACGCCAAACCGTCTTGAGCTTCAACCGCCGCATCCGCGCGCTGCTGCCGCAACGCGAACGCTGCACCAATCCTGATGCGCTGGCTCAGTTACGCCGCGAAATCGACACCGTGCTTTTGGGCTTGTGGCAGACCAGCGAAACGCGCCGCCACAAACTTAGCGTCAACGACGAGATCAACAACGGCGTATCCATCTTCCCGATGAGCTTCTTTGAAGCCCTGCCCAAACTCTACCGCACAATGGAACGCGATTTTCAGACGGCCTATCCCGGCGTCCGCGTTCCGAATATCCTTAAAATCGGCGGCTGGATCGGCGGCGACCGCGACGGCAACCCGTTCGTTTCTGCCGAAACCTTGCGTTTTGCGTTCAGACGGCATGCCGACGCAGTGTTCCGTTTCTATCGTGGCGAACTTGACAAACTTTACCGCGAACTGCCACTCTCCATCCGCCGCGTCAAAGTCAACGACGACGTGATGGCATTGGCCGCCCTCTCGCCTGACGAAGAAATCGCCCGTACCGAAGAACCCTACCGCCGCGCCATCGCCTACATCATGGCGCGCGCCATGGGCAAAGCGCGCTCACTCGGTTTGGGCATGGGCTGCAAATTCGGCTTCCTCGAGCCTTATGCTACGGTTGAAGAATTCCTCAACGACCTGAAAAAACTGCAACGCTCGCTCCACGAAAACGGCAGCCAACTGCTGGCAGAAGGCCGTCTGGCCGACATTATCCGCAGCGTGTCCGTATTCGGCTTCCACATGATGCCGCTTGACCTGCGCCAACACGCAGGCAAACACGCCGATGTGGTTGCCGAGCTTTTCCAACACGCAGGCTTGGAAGACTACAACAGCCTGAACGAAGAGCAAAAACAAACCGCCCTGTTGCGCGAATTGAGCCATCAACGTCCGCTGTACAGCCCGTTTATCACATACAGCGACCATACCCGCCACGAACTGGCAATTTTCAACGAAGCGCGCAAAATCAAAGACGAATTCGGTGAAGATGCCGTTACACAAAGCATTATTTCCAACTGCGAACAACCCAGCGACCTGCTCGCCTTGGCATTGCTACTGAAAGAAAGCGGCCTGTTGGTGGTAGAAAACGGCAAACCGCACAGCCGCATCAATATCGTGCCTCTGTTTGAAACCATCGAAGCGCTCGAAAACGCCTGCCCGGTCATGGAAACCATGTTCCGCCTCGACTGGTATGACGCCCTGCTCGAAAGCCGCGGCAACATTCAAGAAATCATGCTCGGCTACTCCGACTCCAACAAAGACGGCGGCTACGTTACCAGCTCATGGTGTCTGTATCAGGCAGAGTTGGGCTTGGTCGAACTCTTCAAAAAATACGAGGTCCGCATGCGCCTGTTCCACGGCCGCGGCGGCAGCGTAGGTCGCGGCGGCGGCCCTTCTTACCAAGCCATTTTGGCGCAACCTGCAGGCAGCGTTGCCGGACAAATCCGCATTACCGAGCAAGGTGAAGTCATTACCGCCAAATACGCCGACCCGGGCAATGCCCAACGCAACTTGGAAACCTTGGTTGCCGCGACGTTGGAAGCCAGCATCCTGCCGGACAAAAAAGACCCTGATGCCAAACTGATGCAGGATTTGTCGGACGTATCGTTCAAATACTACCGCGAACTGATTACCCACCCCGACTTCATCGACTACTTCCTGCAAACCAGCCCGATTCAGGAAATCGCCACCCTCAACCTCGGCAGCCGCCCCGCCAGCCGCAAAACCTTGGCGCGGATTCAGGACTTGCGTGCGATTCCGTGGGTATTCTCATGGATGCAAAACCGCCTCATGCTGCCGGCTTGGTACGGTTTTGGCAGCGCAGTGGAAACCTTGTGCGAAGGTAATCCCGACACACTGGCCGCCCTGCGCGAACATGCTCAAAGCAATCCGTTCTTCCAAGCCATGCTCTCCAATATGGAGCAAGTGATGGCGAAAACCGACATCACTTTGGCGGAAAACTATGCCGGCTTGAGCGAATCGCCCGATAAAGCAAAAGTCATCTTCGGCATGATCAAGGAAGAATACCAACGCAGCCGCAAAGCACTACTCGACCTGCTGCAAACCGAAGAGCTCCTGCGCGACAACCGCAGCCTCGCCCGTTCTCTTGCCTTGAGGATTCCATATCTGAACGCCCTCAACGGCCTGCAAGTCGCCATGCTCAAACGCCTGCGCAAAGAGCCCGACAATCCGCACGCCCTGCTGATGGTTCACTTGACCATCAACGGCGTGGCGCAAGGTTTGCGTAATACCGGTTAAGGCAGTACGGAAAAAAGGCCGTCTGAAACAGTTTTCAGACGGCCTTTAAATTAACTGCGAACCACGGCAAAGGCTTTACCCACGAAACCCCATACCGTTTTTCAACCTACTTACCCCTCTTCCCCTCTATTCATTTAACTTGCCCTGTATTTCAAACCATTACTGGCAACAGCAGATAATACACTGAAAAATCAAATTATTAACTTAATTATGGCAACCACTTCAGCATGGTGGATGGTTGACCTACTGACATACCTTACCGCGGCACTGCCCCATATCGCCGCACAATAAGCTTTCAGACAACCCTGAGGCCGTCTGAAAAACAAAAACATCTCACACCAAGGCAACTATCAATATGTTTGACATTGTATTTATCTTGTTATTCGGCAGGCTTCAGCCCCACAAAACGCCCGATTCATCCGACACGCCCGTCCCTTTTGGGCATTCGGCGGCAGGCTCGGCTTTAATTTATTTATGCATACGCATAGGAACAATCATCGTTCATGATTCGATTTCCGGAGCCATTGACAGCCTCCCCCTCATTCTGTTTCAAACAATCTGCATGTTCGGCTGTCTGGTTTTGTATTTTAAAATGTTGCGTACCGCATCCGACCCGAAATACCGGCAGATGATTTATTGGGTACTGGGCATTCTTTTGGGTTTGATCTTAAGCCTCCTGTCTGAAAAATTGTTTTATTTAACGGCTTTATTCATTTACTCATTCTTCGGAAGAACAATAAGCTGAATGTCTACCCCTCTTTTTTCAGACGGCCTTTTATCATAAGAACACACCAGCATTGCGGCTGTTTTGAGTACCTTCACAATATGCTATAATCCGCCGTTAAACTTTTATCTTTTCAGGAAAAACCATGAGCTTGAAATGCGGCATCGTCGGTTTGCCCAACGTCGGCAAATCCACCCTCTTTAACGCGCTGACCCAATCGGGTATCGAAGCGGCAAACTATCCTTTCTGTACCATCGAACCCAACGTCGGCATCGTTGAAGTCCCAGATCCGCGTATGGCCGAATTGGCAAAAATCGTCAATCCGCAAAAAATGCAGCCCGCCATCGTCGAATTTGTCGACATTGCCGGTTTAGTTGCAGGCGCGAGCAAAGGCGAAGGCTTAGGCAACCAGTTCCTCGCCAACATCCGCGAGACTGACGCAATTGTTAACGTCGTGCGTTGCTTTGACGACGACAACATCGTTCACGTTGCAGGCAAAGTCGATCCGATCGCCGACATCGAAACCATCGGCACCGAGTTGGCACTGGCTGACTTGGCCAGCGTCGAAAAAGCCATTGTCCGCGAAGAAAAACGCGCCCGCTCAGGCGACAAAGACGCGCAAAAACTGGTCGATCTGTGTAAAAAACTGCTGCCGCATTTGGACGAAGGCAAGCCTGTACGCTCCTTCGGTTTGGACTCAGAAGAACTCGCCATGCTCAAGCCGCTGTTCTTGCTGACTGCCAAACCCGCCATGTACGTCGGCAACGTTTCCGAAGATGGTTTTGAAAACAACCCGCACCTCGACCGCCTGAAAGAATTGGCTGCAAAAGAAAACGCGCCGGTTGTGGCAGTATGCGCTGCAATGGAAAGCGAAATCGCTGAATTGGAAGACGACGAAAAAGCCGAATTCCTCGCTGAAATGGGCTTGGAAGAACCGGGCCTGAACCGCCTGATTCGTGCCGGCTACGACCTCTTGGGCCTGCAAACCTACTTCACCGCCGGTGTCAAAGAAGTCCGCGCTTGGACCATCCACAAAGGCGACACAGCCCCACAAGCCGCCGGCGTGATTCACACTGACTTTGAACGCGGCTTCATCCGCGCCCAAGTTATCTCCTACGAAGATTTCATCGCTTTAGGCGGCGAAGCCAAAGCCAAAGAAGCAGGTAAAATGCGTGTAGAAGGCAAAGAATACGTCGTACAAGACGGCGATGTGATGCACTTCCTCTTTAACGTCTAAACCCAGCAAAACGCCTTTTCAGACGGCCTTTTCTAAGATTAAGGCCGTCTGAATTTATTTTCAGCCGGCCTCATGTCTTGAAATATCAACAAAACAAGACATCATCTCCATAATAAATGCGGGCATGGTCCGTAATTTTTCTCTCTTAAAATCTCCCATTTCTTATCGACGCTTCACCTAAAAATAGCGCAAGGTTACATCATCAATAACAATACCACTGATATGACAATAAAAAATTAAACAATACCACATCGTATTGATTCATTATAAAAACAACATATTAAATATTATGTTGAAACTATCAACTGTATCCCTACTCTAATCTATTACTATTCAAACGCATATCATCAGCAATCATTCTAAGAAGGCAAACAAACTGCCCAGTACTGACAAACGATGGCCGACCTCCGAAATGCTGCCATTCTCGGCAGGAATCACTTTTCAGACGACGCCATTAAAATAAACTAATTAAAATCAAAATATTATGAGCAAAGTTTTATCTTACCGCCCAGATATTGATACATTGCGTGCCGTTGCTGTTCTATCCGTTGTCATTTTCCATATTGAAAAAAACTGGCTGCCTGGCGGCTTTCTTGGTGTTGATATCTTTTTTGTTATTTCCGGCTTTCTGATCACGATGATTATCCATCGTGAAATGAGCAGTGGGATTTTTTCGTTCAAAAAGTTTTACATCCGCCGTATCAAGCGGATACTGCCCGCATTTTTTACCGTATTGACGGTAACGCTGATATGCGGCTTTCTTTTATTCACCAAAGATGATTTTTCCCTTTTATGGAGGACAGCCCTGTCCACCTTGGGGTTCATCTCCAATATCTTTTTTGCCAAGGGTCAGGGCTATTTCGATCCCATACAAGAAGAAAAACCTTTGCTTCACATTTGGTCTTTATCGGTCGAAGAACAATATTATTTCGTCTTCCCGATATTGCTGTTATTGGTTGTCCGCAAAAGCTGGCGCACCCAGTTTGCCTTCCTCATCACGCTATGCGTATTCAGTATTTTGGCTTCTTTTATGCCGACTGCACTGGATAAATATTACCTTCCCCATCTGCGCGCCTGCGAAATGCTGATCGGCTCGTTGACGGCAGTGTGGATGCAATATCGGCAACAACAAGGGCTGGATACCGGCAAACAATATGCGGCGGCAGGCGCATTACTTTCCTTATGCGTACTGTTTGCCTGCCTGTTTACCTATACAGAAAAAACTGCCTATTTCCCGGGGCCTGCCGCCATGATTCCTTGTTTGGCCGCCGCCGCATTCATTTATTTCAATCAATTTGAACACCGGCTGAAAAAATTTTTCCAATGGAAGATTACTGTCGGCATAGGCTTGATTTCCTATTCACTGTATCTGTGGCATTGGCCTGTATTGGCTTTTATGAGATACATCGGTTCAAATAATCTGCCTTCTTATTCGACTGCGGTCGCGATTGTCTTAATGTTTGCACTCTCTCTGCTTTCTTATTATTTTGTCGAGAAGCCGTTTAAAAACTGGAAAGGCTCTTTTGCCCAATCTGTGACATGGGTTTATGCCGTCCCCATGCTTGTTTTGGCCATTACGCCTTTTCTTGCCATGAAGCTCCCGTTTATGCAGCAATACGACCGTATGGGATTGGCACGTTCCTACACTTCTTGTCACAACAATACCGACAAACAGTGTATTTGGGGCGATACCGACAAACAGCCGGAATTACTGATTCTAGGCGATTCGCATGCCGACCAATATAAAACGTTTTTTGATACCGTCGGCAAAAAAGAAAACTGGTCGGCAGCGATGGTTTCTGCGGACAGTTGTGCCTATGTAGAAGATTATGCCGCGCCCGTATTCAAGCAAAACGCCTCCTGCCGTGCCGTTTATGAGTACGCCAAAGAGCATCTGCCCCAATACTCAAAAGTGCTTTTGGCCATGCGCTGGGGCAGCCAAATGCCTGAAAACAGCCACTCCCTTGCTTACGATGCCGATTTTTTCAAAAAATTCGACCTCATGTTGCAAAAACTTTCTTCGGAAAAACAAGCGGTTTACCTGATGATAGACAACCCTAATCTGTCATACAACGGCTTGCGCGCCTATATCCTGTCTTACCGCATACCGGGATTTAGTCAGAATCTTGCCATTGATGAAACAGTTACTTCAAAAGGAAATGAACGCATCAAAAATTTGGCGGAAAAATATGCCAATGTGCACATTGTCGATGCCACTGCCTATATTCCGGAG
Organism: Neisseria sp. P0001.S005; assembly: GCF_051963715.1. Classification (NCBI taxonomy): domain Bacteria; kingdom Pseudomonadati; phylum Pseudomonadota; class Betaproteobacteria; order Neisseriales; family Neisseriaceae; genus Neisseria; species Neisseria sp. P0001.S005. The sequence continues at coordinate 39,891 of NZ_JBQCTZ010000011.1, forward strand.
AACTTCAAAATAAACGGATTGCCGGTTTATTCCGATAGAGACCACATCAACCCTTACGGCGGCAGAGAACTGGCCAAGCGTTTTTCTGAAAAACACACGCTTCTTCAGTAAGCCATAGCCATTCATCCGATGAAATTTGTTACAATTAGCAGTTTGTAAAACTGCTAATTTTTTTGGAAGATAACAATGAGCGTCATCAAAGACCTACAATCGCGTGGCTTAATCGCCCAAACTACCGACATCGAAGCCTTAGACGCTTTGCTAAACGAACAAAAAATTTCCCTCTATTGCGGTTTTGACCCGACAGCCGACAGCCTACACATCGGCCACTTGCTGCCTGTATTGGCATTGCGCCGTTTCCAACAAGCTGGCCATACGCCGATTGCTTTGGTAGGCGGCGCGACCGGCATGATCGGCGACCCAAGCTTTAAAGCCGCCGAACGCAGCTTGAATTCTGCCGAAACCGTTGCCGGCTGGGTTGAAAGCATCCGCAACCAACTGACCCCTTTCTTAAGCTTTGAAGGCGACAACGCAGCCATTATGGCGAACAACGCCGACTGGTTCGGCAGCATGAACTGCCTCGACTTCCTGCGCGACATCGGCAAGCATTTTTCCGTCAACGCTATGCTGAACAAAGAGTCCGTCAAACAGCGTATCGAGCGCGACGATGTGGGTATTTCCTTTACCGAGTTCGCCTACTCCCTGCTGCAAGGCTACGACTTTGCCGAATTGAACAAACGCCATGGCGCAGTTTTGGAAATCGGCGGTTCCGACCAATGGGGCAACATCACTGCCGGTATCGACTTGACCCGCCGTCTGCACCAAAAACAAGTATTCGGCCTGACCCTGCCTTTGGTAACCAAATCAGACGGCACCAAATTCGGCAAAACCGAAGGCGGCGCGGTATGGTTGAACGCGAAGAAAACTTCTCCGTATCAGTTCTACCAATTCTGGCTGAAAGTGGCCGATGCCGATGTGTATAAATTTCTGAAATACTTTACCTTCCTGTCTATCGAAGAAATTGATGCCATCGAAGCCAAAGACAAAGCCAGCGGCACCAAGCCAGAAGCGCAACGCATTCTTGCCGAGGAAATGACCCGCCTGATTCACGGCGAAGAAGCCCTTGCCGCCGCCCAACGTATTTCTGAAAGCCTGTTTGCCGAAGACCAAAGCCATCTCACCGAAAGCGACTTCGAGCAGCTGGCACTCGACGGCCTGCCGACTTTTGAAGTTTCCGAGAGCCTCAACGTAGTTGAGACTTTGGTAAAAACCGGTTTGGCGTCTTCCAACAAAGAAGCGCGCGGCTTTGTAAACAGCAAAGCGGTTTTGCTCAACGGCAAACCTGCCGAAGCCAACAATCCGAACCATGCCGCTGAAAAACCTGACGATGCCTATATGCTGACCGATGAACATAAACGTTTCGGCAAATACACCATCGTCCGCCGCGGCAAACGCAACCACGCTTTGTTGGTTTGGAAATAATCTTTAAACATTAAATGCATCGTTTAAAACAATCATGCCGTCTGAAATCAGCCACGCTTTTTTCAGACGGCATTTTCTATTGATGATATTCAGTTTTCCCAAAAAGAAAGGACAGGTATTACACCTGCCCTTCTATAAAGCCAATTTCCTTAAGAAACTTTTATCCCCTGCTTACTGCAAACGCTCATTTTCTTGACGGACGGCATTTACCACATCCGCGCCAAACAAAGCGTTGACATCGGTTTCATCAAACACATACTTGCTATGGCAGAAATCGCAATCGATTTGAATGCTGCCTTGTTCTGCCACCACGCCGCCGACTTCCTGACCGCCAAGCATCAACAGCATATCGCTGACTTTGCCGCGAGAGCAGGTGCAGGCAAATTCAATGGTCTCCGGTTCAAAAACGCGGGGCGGGGTTTCATGGTAAAGGCGGTAAAGGGCGTGATGAGCGTCCAAACCGGTCAATTCTTGCGGAGTAAGCGTTTGCGCAAGCGTGGTCACATGCTCCCAAGCAGCATCATCCAATTCTTCTTCCGGCAGACGTTGCAGCAATAATGCGCCTGCGGCTTGGTCATCGGCGGCAAGCGTAATATAGGTATCGAGCTGCTCGGAACGTTTCATATAGTTGACCAGCATTTGCGCAATGCTGTCGCCTTCCAGCGGGACAACACCTTGCCATGGGTCAGCATCTTTAGGCTGATGAGTCAAAACGAACACGCTGTTTTCGCCCAACAGCGCAGTCAGGCTTTCGTCATCATGGATTTCAGCGGTTTCGTCCCAACGCGCGGTAGCACGGACAGTATTTTCAGAAGTTGCTTCCACCACCAACATTTTCAGACGGCCCTGACCTTGAACCTGAACAATCAGCGCGCCTTCGTTTTTAAGGTTGGCAGACAATAAAGCACCGGCGGCCAACAATTCGCCCAATGCGCGACGGATGGCGACAGGATAATGTTTTTGGTTGACGATGTGGTGCCAAACCTTTTCGAGGCGGATGTGCATGCCGCGGATAGGCATATCGTCGAAGATAAAGCGTGTACGGATATCGCTGTGATTTTGTGTCATGTCAGTCTCTGAAAATAAATCAATGAATGCCGCTTA
>NZ_JBQCTZ010000012.1:0-41342 GCF_051963715.1 Neisseria sp. P0001.S005
GCTTTCCATCAACGCCGCAAAACCATACGCAATAATTTGAAGGAACTTGCCGGCGATGATGACTTGCAGGCAGTCGGTATCAATCCGCAGGACAGGGCAGAACACATTGCCGCAGAGAAATATGTGGAATTGAGCAATTATCTGGTTCAAAAGGCCGTCTGAAACAGTGATGGCAATTTTTAAGCAACCTCCTATTCAATGGAGGTTTCTAGGTGATTCATATTTGTGGCGCGAGTTGGCGCAGTATTTTTCCTGTAAGGATATGCCGCCTGAGCGGCACCGTTTTGAAGCGGCAATTATCGGCGCAGTCTGGGTATTGACCGGGCATCGTCTCGATAGGGAAGAGCAATTTAAAGTCAATCGGTACAATCAAGGCGGAATCTCCTGCGGCATAGTCAGTTGCCGCTTTTGGCTGGAAACGGCCATTCCTTTGCTTTGGCAGCGGCAAACGCAACTCAAGCCCCGAAAATTTTGGCAGTTTGGAAAGAAATAATGATTAAATTCAAAAATGTACACAAACATTTTAAAGATTTGCACGTTATCAACGGCGTGAATCTGGAAGTCAAACAAGGCGAAGTGGTCGTTGTATGCGGTCCTTCAGGCAGTGGCAAATCGACGCTGATTCGTACGGTAAACCAACTCGAGCGCATTGAAAGCGGCGAGATTTGGGTGGACGGCATTAATGTTGCCGATCCGAAAACCGATTTGAACAAAGTGCGCGAAGAAGTGGGCTTTGTGTTCCAAGGGTTCAATCTGTATCCGCATTTGACTGTCTTGGAAAATATTATTCTTTCTCCGATGAAAGTGAAAAATCAAAGCCGTGAAGAGGCGGAAAAGAAAGCGATGGAGCTTTTGGAACGCGTCGGTTTGGCGCATAAAAAAGACGCGCTGCCCGGTCAGCTTTCTGGCGGTCAACAGCAGCGTGTCGCGATTGCACGCGGTTTGGCGATGGAGCCGCGCGTGATGTTGTTTGACGAGCCGACTTCCGCGCTTGACCCTGAAATGGTCGGCGAAGTATTGAAAGTGATGAAAGACTTGGCGGAAAGCGGCATGACCATGATGTGTGTAACCCATGAGATGGGTTTTGCGCGCGAAGTCGCCGACCGTGTGATTTTTGTCGATAAAGGCCAGATTCTGGAAGATGAAACGCCGGAAGAGTTTTTTACCAATCCGAAACACGAGCGTGCCAAACAATTCCTGCAACAGGTGATGACACATTAAACTCGGGCCGTCTGAAATTTCAGACGGCATGATCGGTTTGAATGATTTTGAAAGTTGAAAATAATGTATTTTGTTGACCGTACTGCTGTTGTGCTGAAGCCGACCGCCCGTTTTTTGGAATGGCTGAAATCCGCCGATGAAAATATGCCTGACCTGACCGTCGAGCAACTGCGCACTAACTGCTCCGTATTCCTTGTGCCGCAATTTGACGAACCCGAATCCGTCATTTCTTATTTTGACGAACGCTACCAGCAGATTTTTGAAGCCGAATTGGCAGGATGGGACATCGATAAAAGCAAATGGCCGCAAGACATGAGTTTGAAGGCTTTTTGGGAATTTTTCGATACCGAAATCCACGATATGGTTTTGGATATGGAAGAGGCGGAATTGAACATTACGCCTGTTTTCGACAATATGATGTAAAGCCGTGAGAAGTTTTCAGACGGCCTTAAAGCCTTCGCGTTCTTTGAAAATTCTGATTGTCTTCTTACACCTTTCGGCGTTGGCCTTATGCCTTATCGAGTTTTACGGCTGGATGACGTGGCTGGGTTTGGCGGCGTTGGCCGGCAGTTTTGCCTATGCTTGGCGCAGCGTTAATTTTCAGACTCAAAATGCGGTCAGAAAAATCATCATCGACCGCCAATACCGTGCGACGGTTTACTTGAATGATGAGGAAGAGGGAAGAAGCGCGGTTTTGCAAGACAGCAGTATGTTGACGGTTTATGCTTTGTTTTTGCAATGGAATGTTGACGGAAAAATGGTTAAACACTGCATCTTGCCTGATATGGCCGACCGCGATGCCTACCGCCGTCTGAAAGTATGGGCACGCTGGTGTCGGGAAAAAGAAGACAAAGCAGAACTTGCGGCAGATATGGATTAAACGGCTGTTTCAGACGGCCTTTTGAAGCGATAAATACAATGAAAACATTACAAGACTGGCTTTCTCATTTGGAGACTGCCCATAGTTCCGGCCTTATCGATATGGGCTTGGAACGCGTGGGAGAAGTGAAAAAACGCATGAATTTGGTGCCGCAATGTCCTGTCGTCGTGGTGGCGGGTACAAATGGCAAAGGCTCTGTATGCGCCTATTTGTCGCATATTTATAAAGAAGCCGGTTTTAAAGTCGGTACGTTGACCAGTCCGCATCTTCTGCGTTACAACGAACGAATCGCCATCAACACTCAGCCGGTTTCAGATGAATTGATTGTTTCCTCATTTGAGCGTATCGAAGCGGCGCGCGGCGAAATTTCTCTGACGTATTTTGAGTTTAATGCTTTGGCTGCCGTCGATATTTTCATGCATGAAAATGTGGACGTAATGATTTTGGAAGTCGGTTTGGGCGGACGATTGGATGCCGTGAATGTATTCGATGGCGACTGCTCGGTTGTCACCAGCGTGGATTTGGACCATCAGGCCTTTTTGGGCGATACCGTCGAGCAGGTCGGTTTTGAAAAAGCCGGAGTGTTCCGTAGCGGCAAACCAGCCGTGTGCGGCCAGAATCCTGCGCCTGAATCATTGGTCAAACACGCAGAAGAAATTGGCGCAAAACTGTTGATGGTCCAGCGAGATTTTGATTTTGCGTCAATGGAAAGCGTACAGTGGAACTACCGCTTCCATCCGCAATCTTCAGACGGCCAAAGCCGTAACCGCAATTCATTGCCGTTTCCTGCTTTGCGCGGCGCGTATCAGTTGTCCAATGCTGCGTGTGCACTGACTGTTTTGGAGTGTCTGAATAATCAGTTGCCCGTTGACATCGGCGCGATTAAACGCGGTTTGCTGTTGGTTGAGAATCCTGGACGTTTCCAAGTTTTGCCCGGCCGTCCGCTGGTGGTTTTGGATGTCGGCCACAATCCGCACGCAGCCCGTGCTTTGCGTCGCAGCCTGATTAACCTTGCCTTTGCCCAAAAACGTACCGCCGTATTTAGTATGTTGTCTGACAAAGATATTGACGGCGTGCTGGAAATCGTTAAAGACCAGTTTGACGAGTGGAATATCGCGCCTTTAGATGTACCGCGCGGCATGACTGTGGAGGCTTTGCAGGCCAAATTGGCAGAACACGGCATCGACAATGTAAATGTTTTTGAAACCGTCGCCGCAGCCTACCGCGCTGCTTTGGCGAAAGCAACCGAAAATGATAGAATCGTTGTTTTCGGCTCATTCCATACTGTTGCCGATGTAATGGCTGTTTTGAAAGAACACTAACGAGGAAATTATCATGTCCGACAATAAACAAAAAGAAACTCCAAACGGATACGATTTAGACGGTTACGAACAACTCAAACGTCGCAACCGCCGTCGCTTGGTCTTGGCCTCCGGCTTGGTAGTGGCATCGGGTATGCTGTTCGGTCTGGCGCTGACTTCCGGCGACGATAAAAATTCACCGTTTAAAGAAGCGCCTGTCGGTCAGAGCCAAGTCAAAACGGCTGACGAGCCGAGCAAGGCTGTTGTTTTAGAGCCGAATAAAGAGGATGTCGCTGCTGCTGAGGAGGCTGCCCGCCATGCGGATGCCGAAGCACCAAATAAACCGCAAAATGCAGGCGACGAAGAAGACAATGCACCGGTTGAAGTATTGAAGCCAAACCGTGAATCTGCTCCCGAGGATGTTGGCGAGCCGTTGGTTTTGATCAACGATACTTTGGATGACGGTAATATTAAAGGTTTGGAAGAGTCCGAACGGATTCAACGAGCTGAGGCTGCCAAACGTGAAGCTGCGGAGCGCCGAGCCGAAGAACGCCGCCAACGTCAGGCTGAGCAACGTGCTGCTGCGGCCCGTAAAACACAAGCCCAACAGGAAGCTGCTGAGAAAGAAAGCGCATTGGCAGCTAAAAAACGCGCACTTCAAGCGCGTGCTGAAAAAGCAGAGCGTGAAGCTACTGCCGAACGCAATAAATTGGCACAATTGGAAAAAGCAGAGAAAGCCATTGCCGAGCGTAAATCTGCCAAAAACAGCAAAGACAGTAAAGACAGCGTAAAAGACAAGGCAGAACTTGCTAAGAAAGCAGAAGCCAAAGTTGAAAAACCAAAAAATGAAAAGGCTAAACCAGAAACGGCCAAAGCAGAAAAGGCCGATAAGGTAAAAACTGCCGAGAAGTCGTCTGAAAAAGCCAAACCTAAAGCTGAAAAAGAAAAAGCAGAAGCCAAGCCTGCTAAAAAAGCCGCTATTCAGGCTGGTTATGCTGAAAAAGAACGCGCGCAGAGCCTGCAACGTAAAATGAAAGCCGCAGGTATCGATTCGACCATTACTGAAGTGATGACCGATAAAGGTAAGGTATATCGCGTGAAATCAGCCAGTTATAAAAATGCACGCGATGCAGAGCGCGATTTAAATAAATTGCGTGTACATGGCATTGCCGGTCAGGTGACCAGTGAGTAATTTGCCTGTTGCCGATTTGTTGGCTGCTGCCGTCATCGTCATCTGCATCATTATCTCGTTGACACGGGGTATTATTGCCGAAGCAGGGGCGATGGTGGCCTGGGTGGTATCGTTTATTGCAGCCAGAACGCTCGCCGTGCCGTTTGCCGATGTGGTCTTTAAATCGGTTGAGCCGCATTCCTTGGCGGTTGCCATGGGTTTTGCCGCTGTGTTTTTTCTGGCGTGGCTGTTGCAAAAACTGGCACGGTCGCTGTTGAGTAGTTTGATGTCTGCCGTTGGTTTAGGAAGCATTAACCGTTTGCTTGGCGGTGTATTTGGTGCAGTGAAAGGTGTGATTTTGGTGACACTGGCAGTGATGGTTTTTTCACACACTGATTTGCCGAAAACGGAAGAGTGGCAAAGTTCACACACGATTCCGTATTTTGAATCACTGGCCGATGCTGCGATGCCTTATCTGCCTGGAAAAGATAGCGCAATGCCCCATCTTTCTGGTAAAGCAGCTGAAGTTGAAGAATTGGATGATTGAGTTTGACGGATTCAGACGGCCTATGGTTCGTCTGAATCCGCTTTTATTTGCGTAAATTTGACATCATATTGTCAACAATTTGAGCAAACTCATCTAAATTATTTTATAATGGCGGCTTACCCATTTAATCTTCAAACTCGGAGAAGCACGATATGTGTGGTGTATTAGGTTTGGTTAGTCATGAGCCGGTCAATCAGATGTTGTATGATGGTTTGCAGATGTTGCAACACCGTGGTCAGGACGCAGCAGGTATTGTTACTGCCGAAGGCAATATATTTCATATGCACAAGGGCAAAGGCATGGTGCGCGAAGTGTTCCGTACCCGTAATATGCGCGACTTGGTCGGTAATGCAGGCATTGCACATGTCCGCTATCCGACTGCAGGCAATGCGGGCAGCAGCGCAGAAGCCCAGCCGTTTTATGTCAGCTCCCCATTTGGCATTGTTTTGGCACACAATGGTAATCTGACCAATACTGAAGAGCTCTATGAAAACGTATGCAACAAACACCTGCGCCACGTTAATACCAGCTCCGATTCTGAAGTCCTACTCAATGTATTTGCGCACGAATTACGCCGCGAAGTCTCTAAAAATACAGCCCCTTATCAACTTACCATCGACAATATTTTCAACGCCGTTTCCGAAGTGCACCGTTTGGTGCGCGGCGCATACGGCGTAGTAGCCATGATTGCAGGATACGGCATGCTGGCTTTCCGAGATCCTTTCGGTATCCGTCCGTTGGTTTTGGGTTCGCAAATTGACGAATCCGGCAAAAAATCTTATGCTGTTGCCTCCGAATCCGTTGCCTTTAATGCACTTGCCTATGATTTGGAACGCGATATCCAGCCGGGCGAAGCCGTATTTATTGGTTTTGACGGCACGATTATTTCCCGTCAATGCAGCGAGAAAGCCAAATTAAGCCCTTGTCTTTTTGAATATGTTTATTTTGCCCGCCCAGACTCCGTCATCGATGGCGTTTCCGTTTATCAGTCCCGTATGGATATGGGCGTATCTTTGGCAGAAAAAATCAAACGCGAGCTGCCTGTCGATGATATCGATGTCGTGATGCCGATTCCCGATACCAGCCGACCCAGCGCGATGGAGCTTGCCGTTCATCTCGAAAAACCTTACCGCGAAGGTCTGATTAAAAACCGCTACATCGGCCGCACCTTTATTATGCCCGGCCAAGCAACACGCAAAAAATCAGTACGCCAAAAACTCAGCCCGATGGAAACCGAGTTTAACGGCAAAAGCGTTTTATTGGTGGATGATTCCATTGTACGCGGTACGACCAGCCGTGAAATCGTCGAAATGGTACGCGCGGCAGGCGCACGCAAAGTTTACATTGCTTCTGCCGCTCCTGAAGTACGCTATCCGAATGTGTACGGCATCGATATGCCGACTCGTGAAGAACTGATTGCAAACGGCCGCAGCGCGGCAGAAATCGCAGCCGAAATTGGCGCGGACGGCATCGTCTTCCAAAACTTAGAAGACTTGGAAGCAGTAGTCAAAGCACTCAATCCAAAAATTGAATCCTTTGATTCCTCATGTTTTAACGGTGTTTATCAAACCGGCGATATCGATGAAGCATATCTGAACCGCCTCTCTACCGAAAAATCAGGTTGTGGCGGCTTGAAAGTACATCCAAGCAAAATGGAACACAGCATCAGTATCAGCGATAGCGATGATGAAGAATAAAGTAAATTGACTTACAATAAAGGCCGTCTGAAAATTAACGTTCAGACGGCCTTTAATTATGTTTTAGACACATCATGAGTACCGAAACCAAAAATTACATCACGCCTACCGGTTGGCAGGCATTGAAAGACGAACTGTATCATCTGGTCAACAAAGAACGCCCGGAAATCGTCCAAATCGTTAACTGGGCGGCAAGCAATGGAGACCGCAGCGAAAATGGCGACTATCTTTATGGCAAACGCCGTATGCGCGAAATTGACCGCCGTATCCGCTTCCTAACCAAACGCTTGGAAGCCGCCGTCGTCGTCGACCCTGAAGCGCGCGAAGCCACGGACCAGGTTTTTTTCAGCGCCACCGTTGGCTTATTGCGCGGAGATGGTCGTGAACAAACCGTCAAAATTGTCGGCATAGATGAAATCGATACCGCTAAAAACAAAATCTCATGGATTTCCCCTTTGGCGCGCAGCCTGATTAAAGCACGCGAAGGTGATGAAGTTGTCTTGAATACTCCGGAAGGGCGTGAGGTTATAGAGATTCTGTCGGTGGAATATATTAAAATTGACTGATTACGCGTGAATAAAACGAGTGAAACTACAAAAGGCCGTCTGAAAAATATACTTTCAGACGGCCTTTGATTGATTGTATCTACGTTTTTAAGATTTTCCGGCTTTATCTCCGATTTTGCTTTCTTTGCCTTGAATCAGGTTTTGAATATTGCTTTTATGGCGGTATAACACCAATGCAGCAATGAATACGGTTGCCCATGCCCAAGAGGCGTGTGGCATCATGAAGAAGGCGAAGATGGGGGCGCAGACGGTGGCGACCAGTGCGGCGAGGGAGGATACTTTGAAACCGAACGCTATGACCAGCCAAATCAAGGCGCAGAGCAGGGCGGTTGCGGGGGAGAGGGCGAGCAAGACGCCCAATGCGGTGGCTACGCCTTTGCCACCTTTAAAATTGAAAAATATTGGCCACATATGGCCGAACAATGCGGCAATCGCGACCAGGGCTATCGTTGCATCAGACAAATTTAAAGCATCTTGCAGGCAGCGCGCCAAGATGACGGCAACCAAGCCTTTTACTGCATCGCCGAGCAGGGTCAGTGCGGCCGCTTTTTTCTTACCGCTGCGCAAGACGTTGGTGGCACCGGGGTTGCCCGAGCCGTAAGTGCGCGGATCGTCCATGCCGTAATATTTTGATACGATGACGGCAAAAGACAGGGAGCCGATAAGATAGGCGGCAATAATGGCAAGTACATTGAACATTTTGGGTGCTTTACTTAAAATGGGAACGGTAATTCTATCAAAAAAACGGACAGGCAAATGGATAAAATCTTTTTGTACGGCATGAAGGCCGATACTTTAATCGGCGTATATGATTGGGAACGCGAGCGTAAACAGACTTTGATTTTGGATTTAGAAATCAGTGTTCCTGAGCGTACCGGCACGCGCGACGATATCGGTGACACCATTCATTATGGCGAAGTATGCGAAGTCGTACGCCGCAGCCTTGCCGAACAGGATTTTTTACTGCTGGAAACTTTGGCGGAACATATCGCCCAATTGATTTTAAATGATTTTGGTGCGGTCAAAGTACGCGTACGTATTGTGAAACCGGGTATCTTGCCCGATGTTGCGCAGGTCGGTATTGAAATTGAACGCACTCGGGAATAAACCATAAGTATATAAATTTTTAGTTTTAAATAAAAAAGAAAACGTCATGATTGAACAAATATTGGGAAGTATGTCAGGTATATTTTGGATTTTTCTGATCATTATTCCTTTGCTTTTATTAAAAGCACTGCTGAAAAATCCTAAAATAAAGGGAAGCTTGGGGGAAATAGCAGTTCGTTCTGCAATTGGAAAAAATTTAGATGAGAAAACTTATTTTGAGTTTCACGATTTAATTATTCCATCTCGAGATGGTACGACACAAATTGATCATATTTATGTCTCAATCTTTGGGATATTTGTGATAGAAACTAAAAATTACACAGGTTGGATTTTTGGTAGTGAAAAGCAATCTAAATGGACGCAAATAATCTATAAACAGAAACATTATTTTCAAAACCCGTTGCGTCAGAATTATGCTCATATCAAAGCATTGTCAGAACTATTGCAATTTCCTGAGGAGAAGTTTCATTCAATGGTAGTTTTCTTAGGTGATTGTGAGTTGAAATCGAAAATGCCACCAAATGTTTGCCGTATTAGGCAGGCGGCGGCTTATATTAAGAATTTTCAGACGGCCTTATTGCTTCCTCATGAGGTAGAGGCAATAGTTGCTGTATTGTCTTCAAGTGACTACCAAGCAAATAGTGAAAAGCTGCGAACACATACGGAGCGTTTGCAACAACGACATCAGCGGTAACTATTAGAAAAGTCATCCTCTGAGTTTATTTCTGTAAAATTTCAGACGGCCTTTAATATTTAATAATTTGGAAATGAGGTAAAAAATGGATTTGAAAGAAACTAAATTAAGCAGCGAGCCAATCTACGAAGGTTCTTTTGTTACTATCAGCCGCGATCGGGTTCGCCTGCCCAATGGCAACGAAAGCCAACGGGTTGTGATCCGTCATCCGGGTGCTGCGTGTGTATTGGCGGAAACGGAAGATGGAAAAGTTGTTTTGGTACGGCAATGGCGTTATGCCGCCGATCAGGCGACGTTGGAATTGCCGGCGGGTAAATTGGATGTGGCGGACGAAGATCCTGCCGAATGCGCTTTGCGTGAGTTGGCGGAAGAAACGCCATATGTCGCCGACAGTGTCAAACTGTTGTACTCCTTTTATACTGCAGTCGGTTTTTGCGATGAAAAAATGTATCTCTACCAAGCGCAAGGCGTGCGTTTGGGTAGTGAATTGAGCAATGATGAGGATGAAATTACTGAAACCGTCTTGATGAGCAAGGAAGAAGTACGCGCTGCATTGGCAAACGATGAAATCAAAGATGGTAAAACTTTGATTGGTTTGCAGTATTGGTTGACTCAGAATTGATATGTTAAGATACAAACAAGGCCGTCTGAAAAAGCTTTCAGACGGCCTTGTTTTATTTTGTAGCCGGATTTTAGCCTAATAAAGCCGGTGCAAACCGTGTGATTGTATCGCGTAAAACGATGAGTTTGCCGTGGAAGAAGTGGGACGAGCCGGCAATGGTTACAACCGGCAGGCCTTGTGGTTCTGCCCATGTCAGGGCTTTGTTGATTTCGACAACTTCGTCTTCCGCGCCATGAATCATCAATGTTTTGGCGACATCGGGAACGTCGGATGGTTCCGGGCGGTCGGTGTAGTGATGGACGGCTGCGCCCATCAGCAACAGCAAATCAGGCGTGCGTTCTTGGGCGGCAAAGGTGGAAACGTAGCCGCCGAATGAGAAACCTGCCAGGGCGAATTGCGGTGCGTCTGGATGTTGTGCGCGGGCGTAGTCGATAACGGCAATACAGTCTTGCGTTTCGCCGCGGCCGTAATCGTGCTCGCCTTCGCTATTGCCTACGCCGCGCAAATTGGGCAGGTAGCAATGGAAACCGAGTTGGCTGAGGGCTTTGGCGGCGGTTTGGATGACTTTGTTGGTGTTGGTGCCGCCTTGCAGGGGATTGGGGTGGTTGATGACGGCAACGCCGCGGGCAGATTCTTGTGTGCTTGGCAGGTAGATGGTTTCTAGCAAACCGGCCGGGCCGGGGATTTGAATGATGTCGGGTTTGAGCATGGGTGTGTCCTTGTTTATTTTCAGACGGCCTGAAACGGTTTACAGATAAAAATTCTTGCCGTTGTTTTGATTGTTGGCTTTCAAATCAGCAAGCATTCGTTTGAAGTCCAAGCCGTATTTTTCGCTTAATTTTTCGGCGCGTTTTTTCAGGTTGTCGAGATTTTGCTCTTTGGGGCTGCTTTGGAATGCCATGACTGCTACGTTGCCGTGGCTTTCGGCAGGCAGCTCGAGCACGCGGCCGTCAAAGACGTTGAGCAGGCGTTCGACAAAGCGTTGATAACGCTGGTCGCCGCTCCACCAGTTGGTGACAAATACACCGTCTGGAGAGAGGGCGTTGCGGCAGTCTTGGAAGAAGGGCTCTTCCACTAAAGCATCGATAATCTGTTCGCCGTCAAAACCGTCGACCAAAATCACATCGGTATTGTGGCGGAACACTTTAATATATTCCGCGCCATCCGCCTCGATAATTTCAAAATTTTCGCCTTCGTGCGGCAATTCAAACAGACTGCGTGCCACGGCGATGACTTGCGGATTGATGTCCACGGCGGTTTGCTTGGTGTGGGGCAGATAGCTGTCTATCCAACGGGCAAACGATCCGCCGCCCAAGCCGATTTGGGTGATGTGTTTGGGCGGGGTTTCTGCAAACAGCAGCCAACCCATCATGGCGCGGCTGTACGACAACACCAGCTCGGACGGATGATCGACATTCATGGAGCTTTGAATGGTGTCGCTGCCCAAGTGCAGGGAACGAATATTGCCTTCTTCGGAAATGCCGACTTCGGGCAGATGGGATTTGGCTGGGCGCAGGCGGCGGTAAGGATGGCGGGGTGGCATGGGTGCAGACGAAAGATGTAAAAGGCGTTATTTTAACAGAAACAATGATGTTTTGCGCTGGGGCGGTTTTCAGACGGCCTTTTAGCGTGTTGGATGGAAAGATAAGGCGTGTATTTAATTTTCTTTAAAATCATTGGTTTTTATAATTTCGTGAGTAACTTTGTTTTAAAATGCTTGCCAAGATGGGAACTTATCGGCATAATGCCGACTTCCTTGCCGGTATAGCTCAGTTGGTAGAGCACCTGACTTGTAATCAGGGGGTCCCGAGTTCGACTCTTGGTGCCGGCACCAGTTAAAGACTGATGGTGCCGCAAGGCATTTCAGTAAGCCGGTATAGCTCAGTTGGTAGAGCACCTGACTTGTAATCAGGGGGTCCCGAGTTCGACTCTTGGTGCCGGCACCAATTAAAAGCCCGATTGTGAAAGCAGTCGGGCTTTTTGCTTATGCTTTGATATTTTAAAAGCAGACCTTATAATACCGCGTTTCCATTTATAACAAAGGGCTGCCCGTCGGGCGGAACACACAACACCATGATTACCGTAAACACTTTGCAAAAAATGAAAGCAGAGGGCGAGAAAATCGCCATGCTGACCGCTTATGAATCCAGCTTTGCCGCACTGATGGACAATGCCGGCGTAGATGTATTGCTGGTCGGCGATTCTTTGGGCATGGCGGTGCAAGGTCGTCAGTCCACTTTGCCGGTGAGCTTGCAGGATATGTGCTACCACACTGAATGTGTGGCTCGCGGTACTAAAAATGCCATGATTGTCAGCGACTTGCCGTTTGGCGCGTATCAGCAGAGCAAAGAGCAGGCATTTGCGGCGGCGGCCGAATTGATGGCGGCTGGCGCGCATATGATCAAACTCGAAGGCGGCGTCTGGATGGCGGAGACCACTGAATTTCTGCAAATGCGCGGTATCCCTGTTTGCGCCCACATCGGCCTGACCCCGCAATCCGTGTTTGCATTCGGCGGCTATAAAGTTCAAGGTCGCGGCGACAAGGCGGAAGCGTTGCTCAACGACGCTAAAGCGCATGATGCGGCAGGTGCGGCAATCGTATTGATGGAATGTGTTCCTGCAGAGTTGGCGAAAAAAGTGACTGAGACCGTTTCTTGCCCGACCATCGGTATTGGCGCGGGCGTGGATTGCGATGGTCAGGTTTTGGTGATGCACGATATGCTCGGCATTTTCCCCGGTAAAACCGCCAAATTCGTGAAGAACTTTATGCAGGGTAAAGACAGCGTTCAAGCTGCGGTCAAAGCCTATGTGGACGAAGTCAAAGCAAAAACGTTCCCTTCTGTCGAACATACGTTTGCCGGATAAAATAAAAACCAGGCCGTCTGAAACTTATTTCAGACGGCCTTTTTAATGAATAAAAGCGTATAATCGGCGCGTGATTTCCGTTGATGAAACAGCGGAAAAGATAAAGGATTTTTCAAACCATGCAAATTATTCATACGATTAAAGAATTGCGCGAGTGGCGCAAAACTGCCGGAAAAGTGGCATTTGTGCCGACCATGGGCAATCTGCACGAAGGCCATCTTGCGCTGGTGCGCGAAGCAAAAAAACGTGCCGATAACGTTGTGGTCAGCATTTTTGTCAACCGTCTGCAATTCGGACAAGGCGAAGATTTCGACAAATATCCGCGCACTTTGCAACAAGATGCCGACAAATTGGCAGGCGAGGGTGTTGCCGTCGTGTTTGCACCTGATGAAAAAGAGCTGTATCCGAATGTGGAGCAGCGTTTCAATGTCGAGCCTCCGCACCTGCAAAACGAATTGTGCGGCAAATTCCGCCCAGGCCATTTCCGCGGCGTTGCGACCGTTGTGACTAAGTTGTTCAACATTGTTCAACCCGATACCGCCTGTTTCGGTAAAAAAGACTATCAGCAGCTGGCGATTATCAAAGGCTTTGTCGAAGACTTGAATTTCAATATCGAAATCGTCCCGGTCGACACCGGCCGCGCTTCAGACGGCCTGGCACTTTCCAGCCGCAACCAATATTTGAGCGAAGCAGAGCGCGCAGAAGCGCCACGCCTCTATCAAGAGTTGCAAAACATTGCCGCCGCCCTGAAAAACGGCAATCGGGATTACGCCCAGCTTGAGGCCGAATGTATCCGCCGTTTGACTGATGCTGGCTGGGTGGTTGATTACGTTGAAATCCGCCATGCACACAGTTTGGCAGTGGCTCATGTTGGCGATAAAGAATTGGTAGTGCTTGCCGCCGCCCGTTTGGGTACCACGCGCCTGATTGATAATTTGGAAGTGGCTTTGGCTTAAAACCAAGCTACTGTTAAAGGCCGTCTGAAACCTGTTTTTCAGACGGCCTTTTGTTACAATAACGCTTTTGCGTTTCTAAGGCTTTTCCATGTCCAAACCCACCGTTTCCCCGATGATGCAGCAGTATCTCGCCATCAAATCGCAACACCCCGATAAGCTGGTGTTTTACCGCATGGGCGATTTTTACGAGCTGTTTTTGGATGACGCGGTGGAAGCGGCGAAGCTGTTGGACATTACCCTGACCACGCGCGGGCAGATGGACGGCGTGCCGATTAAGATGGCGGGCGTGCCGTTTCACGCGGCGGAGCAGTATCTGGCGCGACTGGTGAAGATGGGCAAAAGCGTGGCAGTGTGCGAGCAGGTGGGCGAAGTCGGCGCGGGCAAAGGGCCGGTGGAGCGCAAAGTCGTGCGCATCGTAACGCCCGGCACGCTGACCGACGCGGCGTTTTTGGAAGACAAGGAAACCAACCGCATTGTGGCGGTGAACGCGGATAAAAAACACATCGCCATCGCGTGGGCTTCTTTGCAAAGCGGCGAATTCAAAACCAAGCTGACGACGGCGGACAAACTTGCCGACGAGCTTGCGCGTTTGCAGGCGGCGGAAATCCTGTTGCCCGAAGGCAAAAGCCTGCCTAATGGGTTTCAGACGACCTCTGCCAACATCACGCGCCTGAACTCGTGGCAGTTTGCCGCCGACGCCGGCGCGAAATTGTTGACCGAATACTTCGGCTGCCAAGACCTGCACGGCTTCGGTTTGGACGGCAAGGAACACGAAGCCGCCGTCGGCGCGGCGGGCGCGCTGTTGAACTACATCCGCCTGACGCAAAACCTGATGCCGCAACACTTAGACGGCATTTCGCTCGAAACCGACAGCCAATATATCGGCATGGACGCCGCCACGCGCCGCAATCTCGAAATCACGCAAACCCTCTCCGGCAAAAAATCGCCGACCCTGTTTTCCATACTCGACGGCTGCGCCACCCACATGGGCAGCCGCCTCTTGGCACTCTGGCTGCACCACCCCTTACGCAGCCGCGCCCACATCCGTGCTCGCCAAAAAGCCGTTGCCGCGCTGGGTTCACAATACGAAGCCCTGCAAGGCCGTCTGAAAAACATTGCGGACATCGAACGCATCGCCGCCCGCATCGCCGTCGGCAACGCCCGTCCGCGCGACCTCGCCGCCCTGCGCGACAGCCTGTTTTCCCTGAATGAAATCGAATTGTCCGCCGAGGGTAGTAGTCTCTTAGAAACCCTCAAAGCTGTTTTCCCCGAAACCCTGCCCGTTGCCGAAACCCTCAAAGCCGCCGTGATGCCCGAACCTGCCGTCTGGCTCAAAGACGGCGGCGTCATCAACCAAGGCTATTGCGCAGAACTCGATGAACTGCGCCACATCCAAAACCACGGCGACGAATTCCTGCTCGACCTCGAAGCGCGCGAACGCGAACGCACCGGCCTCTCCACCCTCAAAGTCGAGTTCAACCGCGTCCACGGCTTCTACATCGAGCTATCCAAAGTCCAAGCTGAACAAGCGCCCACCGACTACCAACGCCGCCAGACCCTGAAAAACGCCGAACGCTTCATCACCCCCGAACTCAAAACCTTCGAAGACAAAGTCCTGACCGCGCAAGAGCAGGCATTGGCATTGGAAAAACGCCTGTTTGAAGCCCTGCTGAAAGAAGTTCAGACGGCCTTGCCACAGCTTCAAAAAGCCGCCAAAGCCGCCGCCGCCCTCGACGTACTCTCCACCTTCGCCGCCACCGCCGCCGAACGCGGCTTCGTCTGCCCCGAGTTCGCCGACTACCCCGTCATCCATATCGAAAACGGCCGTCATCCCGTCGTCGAGCAGCAAGTGCGCCACTTCACCGCTAACCACACCCGCCTCGACCACAAACACCGCCTTATGCTTTTAACCGGTCCCAACATGGGCGGCAAATCCACCTACATGCGCCAAGTCGCCCATATTGTCCTCATGGCGCACACCGGCAGCTTCGTGCCTGCCGATTCAGCCCAAATCGGCCCCGTCGACCAAATCTTTACCCGTATCGGCGCATCGGACGATTTAGCTTCCAATCGTTCGACCTTCATGGTCGAAATGAGCGAAACCGCCTACATCCTCCACCACGCCACCGAGCAATCCCTCGTCCTCATGGACGAAGTCGGTCGCGGCACTTCGACTTTTGACGGCCTCGCCCTTGCCCAAGCCATTGCCGAACATTTGCTGCAAAAAAACAAATCCTTCAGCCTCTTCGCCACCCACTATTTCGAGTTGACCAAACTGCCCGAAGCCCACGCAACAGCAGTCAACATGCACCTCTCCGCGCTTGAGCAAGGACAAGACATCGTCTTCCTCCACCACATCGAACCCGGCCCCGCCAGCAAAAGCTACGGCATCGCCGTCGCCAAACTCGCCGGCCTGCCCAACCGCGCCCTCAAAGCCGCCCAAAAACATCTGGACGAACTCGAAGCCCAAGCCGCCGCCAACCGTCCGCAGCTGGATATTTTCAGCGCCATGCCGTCTGAGAATGGGGCAGATGAGGAAGGGAAAGAACAAGAAGTTGAGCCTGTTGATCATTTGCAGACCAATGAATTGACTGAAGCTTTGGCGCAAATCCAGCCAGACAACCTCACGCCGCGCGAAGCCTTGGATGCCTTGTATCGCTTGAAAGATATCTGCAACAAGGTGTCGTAAATAACTCAAAGGTCATCTGAAACAGGGAAATATATTAATGAGTTTTGCTGACATTACCGTGGTTGGTATTACCGGTGCAGATTCTTATACCGAGGGCACGATGTATGCCGTTGCCCGCAGTTGCGCCGAATTGCCCGGCAGCCGCGGATTGCTGATCAGCCCGAGCTGTCCGCAAGGTTTGCCGGAAAATATCCTGCATCAGCCTTGCCGGCCATTCGGTTATTTGGAATACAATCTGTTTGTTTTGTACCAACTGATGTATTACATCGATACTGATTATTGTTTGATCGTTCAAAATGACAGCTGGGTGTTGAACGGTCAAAACTGGCAGGATGCCTATTGGGAATATGACTACATCGGCGCACCTTTGTCGCTTTTGTTGGAAACTGAAGCAGACGGGCAGTTTTTCCTGAAGGGAACAGACCAATATTTGGCCAAACAACATCTAATTCAGACTTCTCCGAATTTGGACGAGCCACAGAACGGCGGTTTCAGCCTGCGCAGCAAGCGGCTTTTAACCATGCCGCGACAGCTGGGCTTAAATGTAGAAATCCGGCCACCTTTGCCGCCGGAAGACGGAAAAATTGCCAGTATGGAATGGCTGGTGCGTCTGCACCACGAGGATATGTTTTTGACGGCGCAACACCGTTATACATTGCAGGACTTGGGTCTGAAATTCGCGCCTCCGAATATTGCGACGCAATTTTCTTCAGAAGTACCGTTTATCAATCAAATGAGGAATGTCCCTTTAGAGCGCGTCTTCGGGGCGCACTGGATGGGAAGTGTGGTTTTGATCGGCTGCAACCGTGTCCGTTTTGCCCAATTAAATGGTGATGAGTTGGAAACATTCTCCCGTTTTTTTAGAAATTTGGGTTATGAATTAGAATAAATGAAGGCCGTCTGAAAGTTCAGACGGCCTTTTTTAATGACTGTTAATGATGATGGTGGGCATGGCGTGCGGCTGCGCGTTTGGTACCAACAGGCACAATCAGCGTTGCGTAAGTATTGTCTTTCTGACATACGCTTTTATCGCCGTAATCGGTCTCGTTCACCACTTTGATTTTCCACAAACCGTCAATCAGCGTAATCACATTGACCACGCCGTTTTTATCGGTTTTGCCGGAGAAGCCTTGAGGCTCGCGGTGGTCATGGGTTGATTCCAAGTCCATTTCCGCCAAAGTGTCCGAGCTGGCGGTAACGGTGGCTTTAACCAAAGGCTCGCCTTTGTACAGGACTTTGACCGGCAAAATACCGCCGGCTTTGACTTCGTTCGGATTTTTCAGCGGAACCAGTTCCAGCTCTTGGCCGATAGGGCGGGTCAATACCGCTTCATCGACTGCGCCGTTGCCCACTTGGACGAAACTCTTGCCGAACATTTGCGATTGTTCGCAATAGGTGGCACCGGCCAGCTGTTTCAAGGTTTGCTGTTTCCAGCCGTCTTGGTTTTTCGACCAGAAAGTCGGTTGGTAGGTCGCGCTGACCCAGTAGGAACCTGCGGGCAGGGCGGCTTTGGAAACGTATTGATAGTTTTCGCCTTTATTTACCAAATCAACGGTTTTCTTTGAGCTGCCGGTCAATTGCAGCGGTTTGAAAATATGCACGCGGTCATCGGCGATTTTTTCGACATTGGGGAAGTCGTGGCTGTAACCCAAATCCGCATGCAGGATTTGGCCGGCAGGCTGATGTGTCGGTGCAGCCACCCAAACATCGTGCGCCTGCGCCGCTGCGCCCAATCCCAGCAATCCTAAAAGCATCCATTGTTTCATAGTTTCTACACTCCATTTTTTGTTGAATGAAAGGCCTTGTATTTTGGCGAGTAGAAACATTACTCTTATTTGCATTTTTTGTAAATAATAAGAACTATATTTTTTAATTATAAATAATTATTTATATTGGATTTTCAGACGGACTGACGTATTGGGTAATGCTGTTTGCAACGTATGTTTATCCTGTGTAAATAGTTTTTTTAATCTTTATCTAATTAATTCATATACAATTTATTGTGATGTTTATCTGAGTGGGCATTTTTTCCCGACTTCAGCCCGGATTGTATATAACCAAAACTGATAAACGCGAAAGCAAACATTATTTCCAGTTTGCATCCAATCCCGATAAAGTGCTCCCATATTTTCAACAGGAGCCGACCATGAATATCCGTACGCTTTCTTTTGCCGCTTTGACCGCCGCGCTGGCTTTGAGCGCGTGCTCGCCAAAAGCCGAACAATCCGCCGACAATGCTTCCAAAGCTGCTGAAGGTAAGGGGGGCGAAGTCAAATTGCTGAATGTCTCCTACGATGTCGCCCGTGATTTTTATAAAGAATACAATCCTTTATTTGTCAAAGAATTTGCCGCAAAAAACGGTGGACAGTCGGTTGAAGTCCAACAGTCGCACGGCGGCTCCAGCAAGCAGGCTTTGGCTGTTGCCAATGGTTTGGCTGCCGATGTGGTGACAATGAATCAGACTTCCGATATCGAGCTTTTGGTGAAAAAAGGTTTGGTCAAAGCCGATTGGAACACACGTCTGCCGGATAATGCCGTGCCTTATACCAGCAACGTCGTTTTCTTGGTACGCAAAGGTAATCTGAAACACATCCAAGACTGGGGCGATTTGGCCAAAGACGGCGTGCAAATCGTTTTGGCCAACCCAAAAACCACCGGCAACGGCCGCTACGCCTTTTTGGGTGCGTACGGTTATGGTTTGAAAGTGAATAACGGTGATGAAGGCAAAACCAAAGATTTTGTGGCCGCATTGCTGAAAAACACACCTGTGTTTGAAAACGGCGGCCGTGCGGCGACGACGACCTTCAGCCAACGCCATATCGGCGATGTCTTGGTTACCTTTGAAAATGAGGCCAACTACGTCAGCAAAAAGCTGACCCAAGACCAATTTGAAATTGTTTATCCGAGCTACACCATTCTTTCCGAAGCACCGGTTGCCGTCGTGGACAGCGTAGTCGACAAAAAAGGCACACGTGCCGCTGCCGAAGCCTATCTGCAAAACCTCTGGAGCGAACCGGCCCAAGAGTTGGCCGCTAATCTTTACTTGCGTCCGCGCAATGCCGAAGTATTGGCGAAACACAAAGCCGATTTCCCTGAGATTGAGACGTTTAATCCGAATGAGAAATTTGGCCCGTGGGAAGAAATCATGAAAAAATTCTTTGCCGACGGCGGATTGTTTGACCAGCTTTCCGGTAAAAAATAAGGCTTAAACATAGAGGCCGTCTGAAACTTCAGACGGCCTTTTGTTACAATAAGCCTTTTTCTTATCCATCTTTTCCCATGTCTCAACGCAAAATCATCCATATCGATATGGACGCATTCTACGCTTCGGTAGAACTGCGCGAGCAGCCGCACCTGAAAGGGCTGCCTGTCGTTGTGGCGTGGGACGGTACGCGGTCGGTCATTTGTGCCGCTTCTTATGAGGCGCGCAAATTCGGTTTGCACTCGGCCATGTCGGTGGCAACGGCGAAAAGGCTGTGTCCGCAGGCGGTGTTTGTGCCGCCGCATTTCGATTTGTACCGTCAAGTGTCGGCGCAGATTCATGCCGTGTTTCGGCGTTATACCGATTTGATCGAGCCTTTGTCTTTAGACGAAGCCTATTTGGATGTTACCCGAAATTTTGAAAATATCCCGTACGCCAGCGAGGTGGCCAAACGCATTCGTGCCGAAATTTTTGAAGAAACCGGTTTGACAGCCTCCGCAGGCATCGCGCCCAATAAGTTTTTGGCCAAAATCGCTTCCGACTGGCGCAAACCGAACGGGCAGTTTGTGCTGCCGCCGCAAAAAATCATGGCGTTTTTGGAGAGCCTGCCGTTGGGTAAGATTCCCGGTGTCGGCAAAGTCACGCTGAAAAAGATGAATACCCTCGGTATGCAGACTGCCGGCGATTTGCGCCGTTTTGAGCGCGGCGAACTTTTAAACCATTTCGGCCGCTACGGCTACCGCCTTTACGATTTGGCACGCGGTATCGACGAGCGGCCGGTCAAAGCCGAACGCGAACGCCTGCAAATCTCAACCGAAATCACTTTGCCCGAAGATTTGTCTTTGGAGCAGGCATCAGGCCATTTGCCGCATCTTGCCGAAGACCTTTGGCGGCAAATCGAACGCAAAAACGTCGAAGCCAAAGGCGTTACCCTCAAACTCAAAACTCACGATTTCCGCATTATTACGCGTTCGCTGACGTATTCTTCCGTCCTTCCCGACAGCGCCTCGCTGCTTCAGGCGGCGCATACTTTGCTGCAACGCATACCGCCGCAACGCGAAGACGCCTTCCGCCTGATCGGTATCGGCGTGAGTCATTTGCTGCCGAAAAACCAGCAGCAGACGCTTTGGTTATAAAGAAATAGAAAAGCATTCTTTCCGTTTGAAGATAGGGCGCAGGACAATATTGTTCCATAACCATATCGGCAGCCGTTTCAATAGGCCGTCTGAAAATTATTAGGAACAACCAGCCATGTCTTTATTCCGCCCACAATTCTGGAAAATCCCCGAAATCAGCGATGCCGAACGCCGCCGCCTGCCTGAATTGGCTGCCGCTTTGGAGCGTCGTTTGCAAGACATTACCGCACGCTATCCGCAAGCCGTGTTCGCATCCAGCCTTGCGGTTGAAGATATGGTCATTACCGATGCCGTGTGCCGTCTGAAACTGCCCATCCGCATCATCACGCTCAATACGGGCAAACTCAATCCCGAAACCGCTGCGCTGATTGCCGAAACCAATGCGCGTTATCAAACCGAATTGGAAGTGTTTTATCCCAATCAGCAAACCGCCGATGAATTTGAAGCGGAATTCGGCACGACCGCCATGTACGACAGCGTCGAGTTGCGTCGCCGTTGCTGCCATATCCGCAAAATCGAACCGCTCAACCGTGCTTTGCACAACGCCCCCGCATGGCTGACCGGACAACGCCGCAGCCAGTCCGAAACGCGCAGCGAATTGAATTTTGAAGAGCTGGATACAGGCCGCAACATCGCCAAATTCAATCCTATTTTCGATTGGGAAGAGCAGGATGTTTGGGTATATGCGCATGAGCACCAAGTTCCGCTTAATGCGCTGTATCATCAGGGCTATCCCAGCATTGGGTGCGAACCCTGCACGCGTCCGGTCAAGTTGGGCGAGAATATCCGCGCCGGGCGATGGTGGTGGGAAAGCAAAGACAGTAAGGAATGCGGTTTGCACAAATAATCAAAGGCCGTCTGAAAACGTTTCAGACGGCCTTCTTGACGGCTTAACAAAATGATTTATCAAGAATTTGTTTTTCGCTCAACGAAAGTGGAAAGCAGGGCGGTATCGATGTCCCATTTCCAGATGCCTTGATCCGAGCCGTCCATGCCGCGCAGGAAGAGGTAGCGGATGGCGATTTTAGGCAAGGGCTTGCTGCGCAGGGCATAGTAGCGCGCGATGGCAACGGCGTAGATCAGGGCTTGCAGGTAGTAGTGATGATGCGCCACGGCTTCGTTCATCGTCTGTTGCGTGTACGCGCTTGCATCGTTGCCCAAATGGTTGGATTTGTAGTCGATTAAAACGACATTGCCGTCTGAATCTTGGCAAACCATATCGATAAAGCCGTTCAAATAGCCTTGCAAATCATGGAAATCAAGCAGTTGCGCGGCTTGGACGCATTCGGGCGGCAGGTTTGCTTCGCTTGAGGCAAACCAACGGCGCAAGTCGTCCAGTTTGAAATCGTCCATGTACAGGGTGAACCCCATTTCGGGCAGGCGTCGGGTCGGCGGAATCTGCGACAGGCTCTCGTTGATTAAAGGCGTCAGGCGGCAGGTGTTGAGCATGGCACTTACCGTCGGCAGCCATTTGTCTTCAAAGCTGTGGCGTTGCAGAACTTCGGCAATCATTTCGGATTGGCTCTCGGCAGAGGCGGCGAAGTCGAGTTTTTCCAACATTTCATGCAAACATACGCCGGCATTGGTGCCGCGGGGAAAATGGTGGATATCGAGGCCGTCTGAAAGTGGGGGCGGCAGGTTTTCAGACGGCATGGCACGGTCTGCGCTTTCTGCCGGGTCGATGGCAGGTTGCAAAGGCTCGTGTTGCTCGTCGGTTGACTTGGTATGCCTGCTCAAACCGGTAAAGCTGGTGTGGCGGATAAAGTCAAAATTGCGGCGTTTAATGCTATGTGCGCTCAAGGCTTGGTCTTGCTGGCGGCTGTATTGGTAGACGGTTTCCGGCGGGGCTTCTTCCGTGAAGGCAAACTCCGTATTTTCCGGCGCGTTTTTGATAAAGCGTTGCCAGTTGGTTTTGAGCATTTCCACAACGTCTGTTGCGCTTTTATAGCTTTGGCTGACGCTTTCGCGGCCGGCATCCGGCAAACCTTCGAGCAGATAGGCAAAAGGATTGTTGGGCGTACAGTTTTTGTTGGCGGCGGCGTAGATGTTGAGCTGTTCTTCGGCGCGGGTAAGGGCGACATAAAGCAGGCGTAAATCTTCTGCCGTCTTTTCGTCGGCAAGATGGCTTAGTTCTGCTTCCGAGGTTTGCGATGTTGCCAGCAGCTCGGTTTCGTGGTTGTCAGTATGCAGGATTTTCCAGTTTTCTTTGGAATTGTCTTTGGTATCCCACGCGAAGGGGCAGTAAACCAAAGGATATTGCAAACCTTTCGACGCGTGCATGGTAACGATTTTGACCAGTTTTTCGTCACTTTCAAGACGGATGGTTTGTGCGTCTGATGGGAAATGGCCGCTGCGCGCACGGCTGATTTGTTCGTTTAACCATTTATGCAGGGAGGCAGGGTTACGGCTTTGGCTGTCTTCTTCGGCCAAAAGCTCCAGAATTTGGTAGTAGTTGGTCAGGCTGCGTTCGTTGCCGCCTTTGAGCAGGCGTGTTTCGATGTCATGTAGGGCGGCAAACTGCTGCACGGCGGCAAAAATGCCGCCTTTCCGCCATTTTTCCATGGCCTCGGCCGACGATTCCAGCCATTTCAGCAGCTGGTGTTCGTTGTGGTTGAGTTCGTGAATCTCTTTGGCGGTATAGCCGAACAAAACGCCGGTTAAGACAAAGCGCAGCCAGTCGGTTTGCCTTGGGTTGAGCCAAAAGCCGATCAGCGCGGACAGCGAGTCTGCCTCGGCGGAATCAAAAACGGACTGCCGCGACAGCAATACGCTTTGGATGCGGCGTTGTTTCAGTTTTCCGGCAATCATCGCCGCTTCGTTGTTGGTGCGCACCAAGACGGCAATATCGCCGGATTCTAACGCGCGGCCTTTGAAGTTCAGACGGCCTTCGGCTGCTTCATTGAGTGCAAAGGCAATTTCATCGGCGCAATATTCGGCGGCACGGCCGCGCAAAATATCTTTACCAGTTTGGTCGTCCGTATTGAGCCAGCGCACTTGGATGGCAGGGCGGTGTGGCGACAGCCGGCTTTCGGAGCGGCTGGCGGAGACATCGCTGTAATCGATGTTTTCCAATACAAAGGGGTGTTTTTTTTGTTTGAACAAGGCGCTGATGCCGTTAATCAGCTTGGCATGGCTGCGGTAGTTGACAGCGAGGGTGTAATGCCTGTCCGCATCTTGCGCGGCTTGCAGATAGGCGTAAATGTCCGCACCGCGAAAGCTGTAAATTGCCTGCTTGGGGTCACCAACGAGAAATAGCGGGCAGCCTTGTTCGATAAAAATTTGGCGGAAAATTTCGTATTGTAGCGGGTCGGTATCTTGGAATTCGTCAATCAGCGCGATTTCCCAGTTTGCCGCTGCCGCTTTTGCCAATGCGTTGCCGTGTTCATTGGTGGTCAATGCCTGATGGACGTCCAGCAGCAAATCGTCAAACACGCGCTCGCGGCGTAATTTTTTTTGTTCGGCAATGGACTGATTGATGTGGGAAAGGAGGTCGAGTTGCAGGCAGATGAAGACCGCTTCTTCTGCGCTTTCCATTGCCTGCAAATCACGACCGAGATTGGCCAAGGCTTGCAGCTGAATAATTTCCAGCGCATCGGCATCGGCTTTATATTCTTTTTTTAGTTTGCTGTTGAGCGTGTCGATACTGAAGAGGCTTAATTTTCCTAGCGTTTGTTTGCTCAGGCGGGGCAGACGGTTGGATTCGGCGTTTGTTTTTAAATCGGTAAAAACATTTTCAAAGGTTTTTCTTTTGTAGGTTTGGCCGTTAAGTTTGGGAAAAATTGTCCAAAACGCTTTTTCCAAGTCTTCCAACTGGCCGCAAACTTTTTGCCATGTTTCTTGAAGGTTGGCTTGAGCTTCTTTCAAATTGCCTTCAGGCCGTCTGAATTTCAGATAGGGGCGGCCGGTATAGCTTTTGATTTTGGCAAGCATTCCTTCAGGCGTGCATTTCCGGTCAAAAACCAATTGTGCCAATGTGGCATCGGTTGCCACTTTCTGCCGCCAAAAATCCTGCGCAGGAATCAGCAGCCTCTCACGCGAGTCGTCCGACAGCTCGACATCCAAAGGCGCGCCGCACAAAAACGCATAATCGCGCAAGACGCGCTGACAGAAGCCGTGGATGGTGTAAATCGAGGCGTTGTCAAACTGGCTCAGCGCGGCTTTGAGGCGGAGAACCAGGCGATGGCAGCTTTCTTGTCCGTCTTGCTCGCCTAAAGCCAAAGGAATCAAACGATTGAGAAAGTCATCGGGGGATTTTTTCTCTTTTTCGTAATATTTGTTCAGGCCGTCTGAAATATGTTCCGGCTCGCCGCCCAAAGTTTGGATTTCGTTCAAAACCTGCAACACTTCGTCCAAACGCGCGCGCAAACGGGTTTTCAGTTCCGCCGTCGCCGCTTTGGTAAAGGTAACGACCAGAATTTTCTCGATGTCTTTTTTTTCTAAAACAATCAGTCGGGTAAAGAGCGCGGCAATGCCGTAGGTTTTACCCGTACCTGCAGAAGCTTCGATGAGGTTGGTGCCGTCGATGGAAAGTGTGAGCGCGTCAAAAGGAAGGGCGGAAGACATGGTAGGAACGGAATAATATTAGCGAGGCATTATCATAACAGAGATAGTGTGTTGTTTTGCATTGATGATAAAAATGCCGTCTGAAAACTTTCTGTTTTCAGACGGCATGTCTTAATGGCTATTAAATGACTTTAATAGCGCATCTTAGTAGCGCAAACGGCGTTTGGCGTAGCTTGGTTGGCGAGGACGGTAGGTATAACGGTTCGCCGCAGGAGCTTTACTGTCGTCATAGTAGTACGCAACATTATTACCGTTGATGGTCGTATTGTTGACGCTCAAACCGGTTGGAGAGCCGGTAGTAATAACAACATTGTCGCTTTGGATGGTGTTTGCCGTATTGGTTACGTTGGCTTCGTTTTTACCTTTGGCGTTGATGCCGCCGTTTGGTTTGCCTGAAGCGTAGCTACCGTTGACATTGACGGTCAGATTTTTTTCGTTAACGCTGCTGATCGCACCGGAAGTATTGACTTTGTTGCCTTCTACTTCAACGGAGTTGTTGGATACCAAGTTGGTACCGTGCAGGTTGACGTCGCCGTTGTTGGCATTGATTTTAATATCGTTGCCGGCCGCTACATTTGCGCCTGCGGCGGTAGAAGAAGCGTTATCGGTTTTGTTGACGCCGACAGAGCCATTGACGTGCGGAACGGCAACACCGGTTTCAACATTGATTGTCGCGCCAGCGCCGATACCGACATTAACGGCTGTACCTTGGTTGGAGGCAGTATTGGCTGACTCGGTGAAGGTTACGCCGTTGCCTGCGGTAATGTTGACGTTGTTGTTGGCGGTAATGTTGGATGCGATTTCAGCAGAGTCTTTGGCGTTGATGACAACATTGGTCGCATTCATATCGCCTTTGACGGCGGTAGATTCTTTTTTGTTTTCATCAGCGTAGTTGACGTTCAGGTTGGCATTCACATCAACGTTTGAACCGTCTTTGGTGTATGCGCCGACAGTCAAAGAAGCACCGCCTTGTTTGCTGCTGCTGTTGCTGGTGTTGTGGGCGGCAGTGTTGTGGTATGAACCTGCATCAATGTTGATCGCACCGGTCACATCGTATTTTGTACCTTCATCAGACACTTTGTCATTTGCCAAAACGATGGCATTGCCTGCGTTGATGGTGGTGACGGTTGCAGTGGATTCATTGTGGGTCGAAGAGTTGCCTTGACCTTGTGCAGTGATTTCACCGCCGATGCCTTTGTTGGTGCTGATGCCGGCAGAAACGACTAAACCGCCGCTGTTTTGTTTCACATCGGATTTTGCACCGCTGTGTGCCGCTGCATGGGTAACGTTTTTGGCAGCTTCAACCACATTGCCGGTCGCATTAATCACGGTACCTTCTTGATTAATATTGCCGTTGGCAGTGATGGTGGTATTGCCGCCGGTGTTGATGTTGGATACATGAGATGTGTCCGTTACGGTCGTTGCATCCGTTTTGGTGCTGGTAATGCCGACAGATACGCCGATGCCTGCAACGTTATTTTTTTCGTATGCAGTAGCAGATACGCCCAAATCGGTTACGCGGCCGGATTCGGTCACAGTGTTGCTGCCTTTGGATGCAACAATATTAACGTCATTGGCTGCGGAAATGTTGACGGATTCTTCGCCATTGACTTGGCTGCCGCTGACGGTAACGTTTGAGTTGGAAGACAACTGGGTGTTTTTACCGGTCAAAATACTGCCGTTCAGGCCGACAGAATGGGTGTCGGTATGGGTATCGGTGAATTTAATACCGGCTTTGGCAGTCACGCTGCCGTTTTCTTTATTGGTTTCGGTACCGGAGTAGCCTTTGATGGAATACTCGTTGACCTGTTTGTTTTCTACTGCTTTGGCTGCATCAATGGTCAAATCGCCTGCGGAAGAAAGTTGCAATTTTTGTGCCGCAAACAATGCAGAGCCGATCACATTGATGTCTTTGTTGGAAACAACGGTCAGGTCGGCATTGGAAACCAGGGTGGAACCGGTTACTTTTTCAATGCTGCTGTTGCTGCTGGTTTTAGAGGTCGTGATATTGAAAATCGTACCTTTACGCGCGCTTTGTGCGGAAGTGTCGGTGCTGGTGGCGTTTTTAATATCAACATTGCCTGCTTTGGAGCTGACGAATGTACCGGCTTGGCCTTCAACGGTACTGCCGTAAACGTTGACGCCGTTTTTTGCACCCAAAACTACGTTTGAGTTGGCAGTAATGCTGCTGCCGTGCAGGTTTTCGGTACGGTTGTTTTGAACTTGGCTTTCACCGCCGAACAGGCCGCCCCAGTATTTTTTCTGGTCGTCGAGGCTGCTGGTGTTGATGGTAGTTTGCGTACCCAAGTTGATGTTGTTGACATCGGTAACGACATTGCCGTTTGCCGCAATGCTTGCGCCGTAAGTGCTCAAATCGCCTTCGGAAATCAAACCGATATCACCGGCTGCGGAAATTTTGGTTTGATGGGCGGTAGAGTTTTTGGAAGATTTGGTAGCGATACCGGTTTTCAGCGCGGCAGTTTCGTTTTTGAAGCTGACATAAGTCGAGCTGCTGTCGGTTTCGCTGTTACTGCTCAATACGATGCCTTGTTGGGCGGCAATGCGTGCATCGGCGGCCGAGTTCAGTTCGGTTGCGTCCAATTGGACTTTGCCGGTGGTGGCGATATTGACAGAGCCGGCATTGATTGTGGTTTGATGCAGGCTTTCGTCAACAGAAGAACTCAGGTTGTTGTTGTACCAAAGGCCTTTGCTTTGAGTGTGGTCGGATTCTGTACGGTTGGTGGTTTTTACCGCGTTAGAATTGATGTTGCCTGTGGCAGAGGCGGTCAGCGCGCCGGCATTGATGTTGGCCGCGCTTAAGTTGAGGCTGCCGCTGTTGTTCAAAGTCAATGACTCGGATGCATTGATATTGCTGGCGGTAAAGGTTTCCGTTTTGTTGCGGTCAGAACGGAAGTGCTGAACATTTTGCGCTTCTTTGCCGCTGGAAGATTTGTTGGCGGAATGGCTGGTAACTGTGCCTTTGATGTCGGTATCGCGGGCAAACAATTCCATTTGTGCGCCGGTCAGGTTGGCGGACTGGATGCTCAGGTTGCCTTTGCTGTCGATATTCAGGTAGCGGGTACCGGTAATGGCGGCGTTTTGAATGTTTTGTTTGGCGCGTTTGTCAGTCGCGTGGATGCGGATGGTACCGGCGCGCATACTGCCGAAGATATGGCCGTCAAGCACCGGCGCATTTGAAGCAGCGTCCAATGCTTCGATTTGTGCGGTTTTGTAGTCGAAGTTGCTTTTGCCTGAAGAAACGTTGATGGCATCGGCGGCATTGACGTTGGCTGATTTGCCGACAACCACTTGCGGCGCGAGCAGGTCAACCACGCGGTTGCCGCTCAAATTGCCGTTTACTTGCAGTTGTTTGCCATTGTCGCTGATATTGAAAGATTTCAACGTGCCGTCTGAAACGGTTGGCGTACCGACAACCAAGGATGCGCGGTTGGCATTCAGGATGCTGCCGCCGTTGTGGGTAATGCCGTTAGGGTTTGCCAAAACATAGTCTGCGGCAATGCCGAAGATCTCTTGTTGACCCAAGATCAGAGAAGGGTTTTTGCTGACTACTTCGTTCAAGATCACAGATGCGGCCTGACCTTGGAAGTTTTTGTTGGCAGACAGGTTTCCGGCCAGTTGGGATTTACCGGCAGACAGGGCATTATTCAAAACGGCGCCGTGTTGGGAAACGTTGTACTTGTTATATTGGTTGTGAGAAAGACCTTGGGCCGTCGGTGCGGCAATGTTGATGATGTCAACATTGTGCTGCTGCTGTACCGAAGTTTGGCCGATGGCTTCGATATTGGCGGCTACCGCTGCATTTCCCAGGAATGCAAAGCACACGGCGACAGTTACTTTGCCGGAAGCTGAGAGCTTAGGCTGATATAAAGTGTCGATTTTCATGGATTTTAATCCTTATTTATCGTGATGGAGATTGAATCAGAAATCCCATATCGGGTATTGGATTTCTGTTGAGGAAATTTTTGAATGTATTAACATTGTTATGAAATTTTTTACAATCATACCACCAGTATGGCCTTGTGTGCACTATTTCAAATGCAAATAAAAACCGCACATCTTATTGATATTAATAGAAAATTAATAACGTTAAGATGGGCGGTTTATATATTGGATAAAAGGATATATATTTACATAACTTTAAAATGGAATGCGCAAAGAAACGGTCACATGATCCTGTTTTTCGCTGTTTGATTGGTTGGGCATGCGTGCAAAACCTTTGCCATAGTCGGCAGAAAGCTGCCATTTGTCCGCCTTGCCCAAATTCAAACCTGCAACCACACCCATAGCGCGTTGCGAACCTTCGTTATTGTTTTTGGTAACGCCGATGTCTGCGCCCAGATAAGGCTCGATATAGATGCCGTGGGGCGTATTGCGGCGGAAATAAACGGTATTGCTCAACAGGACTGCGCTGTTTGCGCTCAAAGAAGTCGAACGGAAACCGCGTACATTTTGATAGCCGACGATGTCCATTTCTTTGGTGGCAAACAAATCATGCGGGCTATATTGGGCATCGATTTGGTGATGGTTGCGCACGATCCATTTACCCAATGGACGGTTTTGAATCAAATTGCTTTGCAAGGATACAGAGGTATAGCGCTTGTCAAACGGCGTATGTTCGGTATTTTTCGCAAACCCTTGTTCCACGACAATATTGTTGAGCCAAATGCCGTTTGGCAGGATGGCTGTATGCGACAGGCCGACTTGTGTCGAATAGATTTCCGGGCTTTGCAATTCCAGTTTGCTGTCGGCAAATTTTGCAGTCTGTTTTACGTAATCGATGCCGGCATAGGCGGAGGTAATGTGTTTTTGACTGCGTGAGAATACGCGGTCTGCTTTGATTCCTGCCGCTTTGGATTGGGAGCGGTAGGCATAACGTGTTACGCTGGGCGTTAAAATGCTTTGCGATTGCGACGCGGCAGCGTAAGTGCTGAATGTCCATGCACCATAAGGAACTTGGTAGAACATACTGCCGCCGCGACTGTAATGGCTGTCGTGATTGTTTAGATTGGTATAGCCGTTTAGATAAAGAGAGTCGCTCAATCCTAACGGGCTGCCGATATTCAGGCTGCCGCGCAGTGTCGTGGTATTGGGTTTGCTGCCTTTATTGTCGATGGTGACGCTGCCGCCCCAATGTTTTTGGGCATCGTTGTTGAGTTGGATGGAGGCGGTGCCGTCATCATGCGGATAAACATCGATGCTGACGTTGTTGCCGACAACATGGTTTGCCTGTTCGATACCTTGGTCGAGGTATTGGATGTTCAGCGGTTTGCCTTGATGATTGGGGAAGAGGGTATCAACGTTGACTGTACGGGAGCTACCGGTAATCTCACGGATTTTGCCTTCGATGACTGCCAATTTCAGGATGCGTTCAGGCGTGGTTTCAAATTTGATTTGCGTGTGTGGATAGCCTTGAGCGATATACTCGGCAACAATATCCCGGTTCAGTTGGTTGATGCTGTTTTGATTGATACATTTGGGGAGATTGGCTTCAATCTTTTTGGAATCGATAAGGGTAATGCCGGAAAGCTCGATACCGGTGTAATCCAAGCATTCGGTATTGTTTTCAGACGGCACCTCTTGTGCAACCGCGTCATTATCTTGCTTTTTCTGCAAATCCCATGCCGACTGCTCGCGTTTTTGGATTTCGACCGAATGAATCTGGTCGAGATTGTCGCGGAAGTCTTTGTCGAATTGGTTGGGTACGTTTTTATCGATTTGATCGAGGGGATTCGGCGTATTGGCCGCATAGGCGTTTAGCGTGGAGAGAATCAATACGGGCAGGGGAAGAAGGCGGGATTTATACATGGTGTCGTAATTTTATAGGGATAATAATTGGGTTTATTTTATCGAAAATAGCTGCTTGGGCGTATCAGTTTTTATCGTTGTCTGTAATCAGGGTTTATTAAGCAACGAGTGGATAAATTTCTATGATAATACCATAAAAGTATTAAGGGAATTTAAATAACAAAAACCTGCCTTTGAAAAGGCAGGTTTTTTTCAGACGGCCTTTGAGCCGTTAAAGATTTTGCAAACGTTCGACAGAAGGTGCGTAGTAGTAAGCACCTGATACGGCTTTAGACAAATATTTCAGCAGTAAGTCGGTTTTGCCGTCAGATTCGCCGAACATATTGAGCAGTTGAACTTCAATATTGTGCAGCGTGTTGCAATAGGAAGTGAACATCAAACCATGTTCACCGCTGATTTTGCCGAAGGGCAGGCTGCGGCGGACGATTTTCAAACCAACGCCGTTTTCTTTGACATTGACGCGGCCGAGATGGGAGTCGGGCAGTCGCACGTCTTTGCTGAATTCGTCATTGGTTTCTTTGCTGCGGCCAACGCTGGCTTCTTGTTCGGCAGTAGGAACGGCATCCCATTTTTTCAAATCGTGCAGGTATTTTTGCAGCAAAACATAGCTACCGCCGGCATCAGGCTTGCCTTCGGGAATAATGGCGACATTGCGCACATTGTCATCGCCCTGTGGATTTTCCGTGCCATCGACAAAACCGTCCAAACCGCGGTCTTCATATAGGCGCAGGCCGTGTTCTTCAGTGGCTACGCGGATGCTGTCGCCGAATGCGCTTAATACGGATTGTGCCAAGGCATAGGCGGCTTTTTGCTCGGTGGCTTGAATGTGGATATAGAGGTCGTGTTGTGTGGAGGGGGCGAGGCCGTTGCCCAATTCAGGGAAAGGTTTGATTTCGCTGCCTTCGTCAGTATGTCCGAATGATTGCCATGCGCGGCTGCCAAAGGCAATGGTCAAACCCAAAATATCATTCGGAAAATGAGTTTTAAGTTTAGCCAGAGCCTCCAAAGAAAGACGGCAGGCAGATTTGATGTCTTCATTGCGTCCGTCTGAAATGTCTGCCTCGATAAAAATACCGGCTTGTGCGTGATCAGGAATAATGGCTGATTGGGGATGGCTCATGATGATTCCTTTCAAAATATTATGGGTTTTTACGTGGGGGATTATACACTGAAAGTTTCAGACGGCCTAAAATCTGCCTTTTGATTTTTTAGGGCGGAAAGGCATGTTTGGCAAGATGTTTTTTGTGAGCGTCATTCTGTTGCAAGTGTTTACATTCGGGCTTGGGCGTTCGCTGCAATGGCTGTTTGCGCCTTGGATTGGCAAAGTCGGCAGGCGTTGGCTGA
Organism: Neisseria sp. P0001.S005; assembly: GCF_051963715.1. Classification (NCBI taxonomy): domain Bacteria; kingdom Pseudomonadati; phylum Pseudomonadota; class Betaproteobacteria; order Neisseriales; family Neisseriaceae; genus Neisseria; species Neisseria sp. P0001.S005. Next base: position 32,388 of record NZ_JBQCTZ010000012.1, read on the forward strand.
TGGGTATTTCCTATTTCATTACAAACGGCTTGTTGGTCGGCTTGCTGCTGGAGTTGGGACATATCATGTTCCGCGTGGTGGCGTTTTGGATGGTGATCTTGCTGTTTGTGATGTATGCCGCGTTGGCGACATTTATCCTGTATCTTTTGCTGCGCCGTTTTATGGCACGCCAACCGCTGTCACGAAGCCTGCGGCTGTTTGCGCCTTTGTTTGTGGCAGGTTTGCTCGGTTTTGGGATGTATAACGCCTATACGCCCGTTGTCCGCCATCAAACCGTATTCATCAATAAGAAAATGGATAAGCCGCTGCGTATCGGCGTGGCCAGCGATTTGCACTTGGGGATTTTGTTCGGCGCGCGTCAATTGGACAAGCTGACGGACATCATGAAGCAGGAACAAGTCGACATGGTGTTGCTGCCGGGCGATTTGATGGACGATACCGTCGATGCATACCTGAAAGAAAACATGAAACCGCATTTGCAGAAGCTGACTGCGCCGATGGGCGTTTATGCCACTTTGGGCAATCATGACTGGTTCCGCGATCAGAAGCGTATCAAACATGAATTGGAAGCGGCAGGGTTGACGGTTTTGGCCAATCAGGTTTTGGAAGTGAATGGTGTGTTGCTGGTAGGACGGAGCGATGATTTGGATCGCAAGCGTCCTAGTGCGGAGCAGCTTTTAGAAGGTCAAAATACCCAATTACCGGTTTTATTGATGGACCACCGTCCTACTTCAATCGAAACCCATGCCCGGCTGCCGATTGATGTGCAGGTCTCCGGCCATGTCCACAATGGCCAAGTTGCACCTGCCAACCTTATCGTCCGTACGCTTTATCGTCTTGCTTACGGTTATGAGGCGATTGGCAACGGCCATTTCTTCACCACTTCGGGCTACGGCTTCTGGGGAATTCCCCTGCGTTTGGGTTCGCAATCAGAAGTGTGGGTGATTGACATCAAGTCAAAGCATTGAAATAGAAATATAAACTTCAGGCCGTCTGAATTTCAGACGGCCTTTTTTATGAAAATTGGGAAAAAATATTGAAATTGGATTATAATCGATGTTAATAAAATCAGCCACCGATATGAGTGGCATCATAACTAGGGAACTCACTATGGGCATTATTAGTCTTGCACTTATCTTCGTATCAATCGCCGCCGTCTTATTGTATTTCAAACAACAGTTGAAAGACCGCAAAAAAGACTGTCACGAATCCTTTGTCTCTTTGCGCATTGCGCTTGACTGCCGACATCAGGCCATCCGTCATGTATTGGATGCATACAGCAAACACCTGCAAGAGCAGGGCATTGCATCGGATCAAAACGTTCAGCAGATGTGTACCGAAGTCGAAACCGCATTGGCGCAAACTGCCAAAACATTTTCCGAATCCAAAATCAAACATCTGTGCGAAGCCGAAACAGCATTGAATTATGCGTTGAAAAAATTGCAAACTGCCGTCAATGGCATTTTGAAACAGTATCCTGATGAGAAATTGGCCGGCTTGATGGAAATGCTGGATGCTGCAGAAGCGGAAGTCGCATCGGCACGCCGTACTTACAACCGCAGAGCCGGAAGTTACAACCATCATTTAAACAAGCTGCCAAACCGCCTTGTCGCCAAGCCATTAGGCTTTGATAAGCAGGCAAGATTGGTTCGTTTTACGGAAAACCAAACGCAACGAATGAGCAGCAATATGTTGGCTTAAAAATAAGCAGTTTGCTAAATAAGTGATAAAAAAAAGTCCGTCTGAAATATTAATTTCAGACGGACTTTTATGTGCTGTTAATGAAAAACACTTAGGCTTTGGCCAATTTATTGAGCAAAGCGGATCAGGCTGTCGGCAAGCTTATCGGCTGCAGTTTCATAACCTTGTGCAGAAAAGTGAACGCCGTCTTTGGCTGCCAAGCCTTGAGCCATCCAGTTTTTCATGCTGCATGCCCCTCCCATCGCATCCTGCCAAGACCAGAACATGATTTTTTCGTCACGGGCAACACGTTGCTGCATTTGTTGTACTTCGCTGAGCAAGACAGGACGGTTGCCGCAGCTGCCGTAGGCGGTTTTCAAAGATTCCGGAGCACCGAGGATCAGGATACCTGCGTTGGGCAGGGTGTTTTTGATTTGACGGATGTAATTGCGCCATGTCCGCTCGGTAGAGGAAATATCGAGATTGCCGGAAAAGGCTTCATTGGTACCGTAGGCAAGGATGATTAAATCGGCTTTGGTTTGTGCCAAATCTTCCCACATGCCCGGCCGCCATTTTGACCATTGGGATAACTGTGTGCCGTTGATGCCCATGGCGGAAACGGTTACGCCGCGTCCGAGGCGTTCGATATTAATGAAACCAATTTGCCAAGGCATGCTGCTGCTGAGGGTCATCGGCAGGGAAGCATTGGTACGCAGCAGTTGCCAACCGTTTTGTGTGGCAGGGATTTCGCGGCCGTTGACGGTCAGGGTTTGCTCGGACCAAACGGGTTTGCCGAAAATGGAGATTTGTTGCATATCCATGCTGCCGTCGGCTGCGCTTAAGGTAACGCTGCCGCCATCGGCGCGTGCTTCAATCCCGCCGAAAGAAAAATCGCTGTGTGATTTGCGGCTGCTGATGGTGTTCCAACCGCTGCCGTTGTAACGGACGGTTGCCATGCGCTGGCCTTTGACAGTGTTGGGATAAACCCAACCGATGCCGCCGTTGCCCCATTTTTGTTGTAAACGGCGACGCAGGCGGTCGGTGAAATAGTCGCCGGCGGTATGGGAGTCGCCGACTTGGATAATGCGGAATTTGCCGTCTGAAGTATGGTTGAGCTGTTGCAGTTTGTTCAGCCAGGCAGGGCGGTTGGAGCCGTAGTTGCTTAACAGGCCGTCATTGGTTGCGCAGGCGGTAATAGGGAGTGCGAGAAGCGTGAGGAGTAAGGCTTTATTAAATTTCATGGTTGTGTATCGTGTGTAAAATTAATTTTTTCCATAATTTTTCCGGCCAATAGTTTTTGGCCTTCTGCGGAAAAGTGAATGCCGTCCTTGCTGCGGTAACGGATAATTTTTCCATCTACTTTGACAGAGTCGGCATATTCTTCTGCGCCGTTGCTCAACAGTTTGTCGGTAGGCAACCAAATGGCTTGAGGCGACACCGTACCCGACAGGATTTTGTCGAGGTAGCGCATCTGTTCATTGAGCTTGGCTTTTTTCATGTAAGGAATGCCCAGCCAAATGACTTGGACATCATGTGCGGAGGCTGCATCAAGAATACGGCGGACGCGGTTGAGATATTCTGCCTCCCATTCGGGGGAGGCGAACTTTAGGTATTTTTTACCCATCGGGAAATCCCAAGGGTCGTTGGGGCCTAAGAATACAACCAAAACGCGGATGTCGGGTTCTTTTTGCAAAGTTTGTTCGATGGTTTTTGGCCAGTCGAAGAAATTGGGGTAGGACAAACCGGTACTTTGTTTGCTGAGGTTGACCGATTGTACGCCATATTCTTGTTTGAGGTATTTTTGTACAAAAGGTGCAACACCCTGCATCAGCGAGTCGCCGGCAAAGAAAACTTTGTTGCCTTTTTTCAATACAACCTGTGTTGCCGACTGATCAGCCTGATTGCTTGGCTCGCTGGCTGTGGTATCTGTATTGTTAGTCGCATCAGAAGCGGTAGGCTCTTTTTGATTGTTGGATACTTCAATGTTTTCCGTATTTTCAGACGGCCTTGTTGTTTCAAGATCAGAATCTTCTGAAGCTAAAGCGTCTTCTGCTTCCAGCGAAGCTTTCAGGCCGTCTGAAAATTCGTAGGCTTTTTGTTGCCAATCTGCACCAATCTTCCACCAAGCGTATTCGGATAAAGGCTCAAGCGGACTATTCTCATGATAGGTCTGCTGCCAATAGGCATTGATGGAGTTTTGGGCAAACCACGTCAGCGCAACCGCACTGAGCAGAATCGAAACAAACAGGGAGATAAAGCGTTTCATGTTCTGCTCCTTAGAAGTTGGCGTAAATAAAGCCGGGAATGCCGGACGGGGCGAAGACGATAATCAGGGCGAGGATAAGCGTGATGGGGATAAACCACAGCCATGCAGGCAGTTTGTCCAAGCCTTTTGCTGATGCTTCAAATAAGCGAAGCAAATACGGGTACAGCAAAAGCATCATCGCAAATGCACCCAGCAACATGAGGTCGGTCAACAGAGGCGCGTTCCAACCTTTGTCATTGGCAAATAAGGCGCTGAACAGCATTTCCGTATCAGCAAGCGTTGCGCTGTTGAACACGACAAAAGCGAAACAAACGAAATGGAAGGTAAACAGCCAGGCAAGCGGTTTGCCGATTTTCAGACGGCCTAAGGCATTGCGGCCGACGATTTTGTCGCCGCAGTTAAGGAATACCAAAGCCGCACCGTGCAGCGCGCCCCAAATCAAAAAGCTCCAGCCGTAGCCATGCCAAATGCCGGAAAGCAACATGGCAATCATCAGATTGAGCTGGGTGCGTCCGAAGCCTTTTTTGCTGCCGCCCAAAGGGATATAGATATAGTCGCGAATCCAAGTGGACAGGCTGATATGCCATCTATCCCAGAAGTCGCGGATGTTGATGGCGCGAAGCGGCGCGGCAAAGTTTTTCGGCAGCTGGAAGCCGAGCAGCATGGCCAAACCGATGACCAAATCCGAGTAGCCGGAAAAGTCGAAAAAGAGTTGGAAGGTATAGCCATAAATCGCAGACAACACACCCCAGCCATCGAACTGGGCCGGATTTTCAAAAACAGGCGATACCCAGCCTTCCGCCAATACGCCGGCAAGCCACCACTTTTTGGCAATGCCCAACACAATCAGGCCGACCGCCAAAGCCGGATAAATCAGCTGGCGTGCCTGTTTGGTGCGGATTTGCACCAATGCCCCCGCTTGTTCGCCGTCTATGCTTTTAAAAGCGGTCGCACGGATAATCGGGCCGGATGTGATGGTGGGGAAGAAGCTCAGATGCAGTAGGAGCTCGTGCCATTCAAAACGGTCTCCTTTGGGCTCGCGGTAGCAATACACCAAGTAAGCCAGCGATTGGAAAGTGTAATAAGACAGGCCCAAGGGCAAAAGGATGTCGATGACGGCGCTTTGCCCCGTATATTGTTGAATAATCGGGCGGAAAAAGTCGAAGTATTTGAAGAAACACAAAACAGTCAATGCCGCCGAAATACCGCAACCCAGCCAAAATTTGCGGATATTCTCGTTTTCAGAAAACATCAGCACGCTGATCAGGTAAACCACAGACGAGTAAACCAAAATCAGCGCGGCAAAAATGGGGTCGATACGGTAAAGCCAGCCCAGTCCGGCAACCAAAAGTAAAACGTTTTGAACTTGCGGCAAACGTGCAAATGCCCAGTACAGCGGCAAAAATACGATAAAGAATACCGCAAACTCAATAGACAGCAACGGCATGACAATTCCTTGATGTGTTTAAACTTTCAAACTTTTCGATTGATTGTTATTTTTTGGCGTTAAGTTTTGCACGGATGACTTCGACTACCGCGGGTAAAATCGAAATCACGATGATTGCCGCCATGACTAAGCCCAGATTGTTTTTGACGACGGGGATATTGGCGAAGAAGTAGCCTGCATAGGAAAACGACAATACCCACAACACCGCGCCGATAATGTTGTAACGGATAAACGTCGCGTAGTGCATATCGCCCATGCCTGCGACAAATGGCGCAAACGTCCGCACAATCGGCACAAAGCGGGCAATGATGATGGTTTTGCCGCCGTGTTTTTCATAGAACGCATGGGTTTTTTCCAAATACGAACGGCGGAAAATTTTGGAATCCGGATTGGCAAACAGTTTTTGTCCAAAATACTTGCCGATCATAAAATTGGCCGCATCGCCTAAAATGGCAGCCGCTAAGAGCAGCAATACCATGACGTGGATATTCATGCCGCCGATGGCAGCAATACCGCCGGCAGCAAACAGTAGCGAGTCGCCAGGTAAAAATGGCGTTACGACCAAACCGGTTTCGCAGAAAATCACAACAAACAAAATCGCGTAAATCCACGGGCCGTATTGGGCGGAAAGGTGGACAAGGTGTTGGTCGATATGGAGGATGAAATCAATAAGGGTAGAAATCACTAGGGTTCCCCAAATAAAAAGGCCGTCTGAAAAAGAACAGACAAATGTTTCGGCGAGAAGTTCGACATTGTAAAACCAAAGCGGAATAAAACCAATGCCGTGAGCGCGTCAAGATATGTTTAGAAGTGCAGATATGTTGCAGGTATAGGCTTCAGACGGCCTTTATCCTTGATGATGGACGGCAAAACAACGTAAAATGAAGCCGATTTCAATCTAACCGGTGCGCCTTTGTGAACCAGCTCATCTTCGATTTTGCCAGCCATGATTATCCCGGCTTCGACAAATTTCTGGGAACAGAAAATGCCGAGCTGGTGTATGTGTTGCAGCACAAACATGGGCAATTTATCTATGTTTGGGGCGAAGAGGGCGCAGGCAAAAGCCATCTCTTGCAGGCATGGGTTGCCCAGGCGCTTGATGCCGGACGAAATGCCCTCTATATTGATGCCGCCGCCACGCCGCTGACAGAAGCCGCGCTGGACGCAGAATATCTCGCCATTGACCAAATCGAAAAGCTCAATAATGAAGAACAGGCTTTACTGTTTGCCATCTTCAACCGCTTCCGCAACAGCGGCAAAGGCTTTTTGCTTTTGAGCTCCGAATATACGCCGCAACAACTCGTTATCCGCGAAGACCTGCGCACACGCATGGCGTATTGCTTGGTTTACGAAGTCAAACCGCTGACCGACCGGGAAAAAATCGATGCGCTCGTTAGCATGGCGGCCGCCCGTCAGGTAACCATCGATCCGGAAATCTTCGAATACCTGCTGAACCATTGGCGGCGCGATATGGACAGCCTGATGCAAATGCTCGATACCCTCGACAACTACGCCGTTATGATGGGCAAGCGCATTACTTTGCCGCTTTTGCGCCAGCTTTTAAAACAACAGGAAACCCAATGAAAAACCTTGCCATTTTCGACCTCGACAATACCTTAATCAATACTGATTCGGATCACTCTTGGCCGCAATACCTGATTAAAAAAGGCATAGTCGATGCGGCTGAAACTGAGGCGCAAAATGAAAAGTTCTACCAAGACTATCAAAATGGTTGTCTTGATATTGATGCCTTCCTTAAATTCCATCTCGCGCCTTTGGCCCGATTCAGCAAGGAAGAATTGGCTGAGTTTCATCGCGAGTTTATGGCTGAATATATTGTTCCGTATATTTCCCCGATGCAGCGTATGCTGGTGCAAAGCCATCATATGGCGGGCGACGAAATGTTGGTTATTTCTTCGACCAACGAATTCATCGTTACTCCAATCTGCCATCTTTTCGGTATTCACAACGTTATCGGCACGCAGCTTGAAACCGGCGAAGACGGCCGATATACCGGCAACTATGTCGGTACGCCCAGCCTGAAAGAAGGCAAAATTACCCGATTGAACCAATGGCTTGCCGAGCGAGGCGAGACCTTCGAAAGCTACGGTAAGGTTTATTTTTACAGCGACTCCAAAAACGATTTGCCGTTGCTGCGTATCGTGAACGAACCTGTCGCCGTCAATCCGGATGCAGAGCTGGAAAAAGAAGCCAAAGCAAAAGGTTGGCCGATTTTGAATTTCAAATAACGACGAATCAGGCCGTCTGAAATATTTAACCTAACCACAACCCTAATAAGGACTAAAACATGAAAACGACTAAACTCCTCGCCTCAGCCCTGTTGTTTGCCGCTGTATTCGGTACTGCACAAGCAGCTGATACCGAAACTCTGGAAGCCATGAAAGCGCAAAACGGCAGCGTTAAAACCGTTTTGATGGATGTCTTCACAACTCCTGCCGGTAATGTTGACCGCGTGAATATCATTCAATCCAGCGGCAATCCTGAAATGGACGAACGCGCAGTGAAAAGCGTTTCCAAATATCCTTATCCGAAACGCAAAACTGCATCTAAATATCAACACACCGTTACTTTTGAAACCAATGTTGAAGTAATTAACAACTGATTCGGACGCAAGGCCGTCTGAAAAACAGAAGGCGTTTTGATTGGGAAATTCCCTGTCAAAACGCCGTTTTATTCGTTAAACAAGTATAACCAAAATTGCCGTAAAACCACACGCTCCGGTGCTATACTAAAACAAATAAACCGCTTCATCACACATCATGTCTCCCCGTCCAGTTACCATTACTTCCTACAATATGCACAAAGGCATGTCCGCACTCAACCGCAAAGTGCAGGTCAACCGTATGGCTGACGCGCTGGGTGCATTGGGTTCGGACGTTTTGTTTTTACAAGAAGTCCAAGGACAACATCTCAACAGAAGCCGCCGTACCGACTTTCCCGATGCGCCGCATTACGACATCATCGGCGACAGTCTCGATTATCATCGCAGCTACGGCAAAAATGCCGTCTATCCCAAACGACACCACGGCAATGCCATTCTCAGCCGCCTACCGCTGAAAACGGAAAACAACCTCAACATCAGCGTCAATAAACTCGAACAGCGCGGCCTGTTGCATTGCGAGGTCGTGCCCGAAGGTTGGGAAGATCCGCTGGTGTGTTTGTGCGTCCATCTCAATCTGCGCGAGCCGGACCGCCTCAAACAATACCGCGCCATCAGCGACTACGTTGGCCGATACATTCGTCCGGAAAGCCCGTTGATTATCGCCGGCGATTTCAATGACTGGCGGCAAAAATCAGCGCATGAATTGGGCAGGGCATTAAATTTGAATGAAGTATTCGTCGATAATACAGGCAAACGCCCCAAAACCTTCCCCTCACGCCTGCCTATCCTCAGCCTCGACCGCATTTATACGCGCAATCTTGATGTCATCGATTCTGAAATTCACAACAGTAAAGACTGGCAACATTTGTCAGATCATCTGCCATTGAGTGTAACGGTTAGGCCGCATCGTAAAATGAATATGAAATCAGATAGAAAAAT
>NZ_JBQCTZ010000013.1:0-40490 GCF_051963715.1 Neisseria sp. P0001.S005
TACCAATGTCGCAGCGGTTATTGCGGTTCATGCCGGGTTAAAATCTTGGATGGGAAAGTCTCTTATGATAATTTTCCGCTCGCTTTTGTCGCGCCCGGAGAAATTTTGCCGTGCTGCTGCCGGGTTACTGAAGACATCAAACTTGATTGTCGGGAGCGCATCAAAGAGCCTGATTTATTTGATGTCGATTTATTTGAAGACAAATAAAAAATGCCGTCTGAACATTGTGGCCGAAATCTTTGATTTCATGTCCACCGTTCAGACGGCATTTTGTATGGTCAAGCTTATTTACGCACGCCAACCGGCAAAACAGTACGGCCGAAAGATTCGTTGATGACCTCTGCCGCTGCCAAGTAGAACGCACCAAGTGCAGTTACCAAGCCTAAGCAACCGCCGATATGGACGATGCTATGATTTTCCATACCATCGCCAATGCCCAAAGCAAAGAAAGTCAGCGTCAAGCAAAAGAAAATACCGCTCAATACTTTAGGCTTGGTCAAGGTAGCCACAAACATCATCAGCGAAAACATACCCCATGCGCAGAGATACCAGCCGATAAATGCCGGAGCGGTTTCACCTTTAAAAAAGATGGTAAACAAAGCCCATGTCCACCAGAATGCGCCATAGCTGATAAAAGCGGTAAAGCCAAACGTATTGCCTTTCTTGAACTCAAACATACCGGCAATAACTTGAGCGATACCACCAAAGGCGAGAGCCATGCCCAAAACTAAGCCGACACCCTCTTGAGCAGTAAAAAAGCCGCCGTTAATCAGGCTGAGCAACCAAGTTGTCAATGCAAAGCCACACAGGCCTACTGGACCTGGATTCGCCAGGTTTTCTTTAGTAGTAGTCATTTTATTTCTCCTCTGGTTATTAAAATAGGAAACCCATTGTTACCTATTTTATTTAAAATTAAAAGAAATAAATTTAAAAAAATCAGGCCATCTGAAAAATATTTTTCAGATGGCCTTGAATATTAATAATTAAACTATCCCAAAATTGCCAAGACTTTCCTCAATTCGTTGGCATCAATTTGGCCGGGAGCCGACGTTTTTTGTGCCGCACCAAAGGTAACGGCCGAGCCGAAAGTCGAGCCGGCCAAGCGACTGACGGCTCCGATTTTACCCATAGACATAGTAATAATCGGGCGATTGATAATTTGTGAAACATCATATGTTGCCTGTAATAAGGTCAATACATCTTGCGGCGATTGCGGCATAACGGCAATTTTGCAGATATCCGCGCCCCACTCAGCCATTGTTTTCAGACGGCCTGTAATGTCTGCCAAAGACGGCGTGGCTTGAAAATCGTGATTGCAAAGCAAGGCGGCAGTTTGATGTTCATGTGCCAAAGCTATGGTTTGTTTTACGCCATTTTCCTCGGCAAAAAGCTCAATGTCGATCATATCAGCTTGTTTGGACCGGATAATTTTTTCCAATAATTTAAAATAATAGTCGTCCGAACAAGGCGTATTGCCGCCCTCTTGCGCCCTTCTAAACGTAAATAGCAAGGGCTTGTCAGGAAAAGCCTGTCGAGTGATGCCTAATTGCTCGGCAATAAAATCGGCATCAAGCGCAGCTTGAAAAAAATCCGCACGAAATTCAATAATGTCAACAGCCGTATCTTTCAATACGTGCAAAGCCTGCTCCAATTCCTGCGTGTTGGCGGCCACCAGCGGCACGGCAATTTTAGGCAGGCCTTTGCCGATCTCGATATTTTTGATGATGACAGGTTTCATATTGTTCCTTTCTGCTGTTCAAGCCAATCAGTGCAGATGCTCATAAATGGTTTCCGCCAAGGCTTTGCTGATGCCTTCCACTTTTTCCAAGTCCTCGCGGCTGGCGGCAATCACGCCGCGCAGACCGCCGAATCGGGTAAGCAATGCTTGGCGGCGTTTGCTGCCGATACCGGGGATTTCGCTGAGTGAGGAAGTAACGCGTGCTTTGTCGCGTTTTTTGCGGTGACCTGTAATCGCAAAGCGGTGCGATTCATCGCGTACGGTTTGCAATAAATGCAAGGCCGGGCTGTTGGGTGGCAGGCGGAAGACTTCGCCGGTAAAAGGCAGTATGAGTTCTTCCATACCGGCTTTGCGCTCAGGGCCTTTGGCGATACCGACCAAAGGAATGTGCAGCCCAAGTTCTTCCCATACTGATACGGCTACGCCGATTTGCCCTTTGCCGCCGTCAATCAACACGACATCCGGCCATTTGACGGCCTCGCCGTTGGCTTCGGCTTCCTGCATTTTGCCGTAACGGCGCGTCAGGACTTCGCGCATGGCGGCATAGTCGTCGCCGGGTTTGGCGGTCGTGATGTTGTAGCGGCGGTATTGCGAAGGCTGGATGTTTTGCTCATCGTACACAACGCAGGACGCAATAGTGGCCTCGCCTTGCGTGTGGCTGATATCGAAACATTCAAGGCGGTTGAGGCCGTCTGAATCCATGCCGAGGATTTTGGCCAGTTCATCAATACGGTGTTGCTGGCTGCTTTGTTGTAGTCGGCGTTGGGCGATCGCCATTTGTGCGTTTTGTTCCGCCATTTTCAACCAGACTTTGCGTTCGCCTATGGTTTTGGTGACAAACTGCATCTGCTTGCCGTGTTCGCCTTCCAAAGCCTCTTTCAGCGCATCGGGAACGGGAAAGTTGCTAATAATAATGTCGGGTTTGCTTTTGCCCAAATAATGTTGGGCGACGAAGGCTTCGGCGTAATCTTGTCCGTTTGGTTCGGGGTCGTTTTTGGTGTCGGGGAAAAAGCTTTTGTCGCCTACGTGCCGCCCGCCGCGGATGCTGACCCAGTGTACGCAGACCAGGCCGTCTGAAACCGCCAGCGCAAGTAAATCGATATCGTTTGGATTGTTCGGATTTTTGCTGTCGATAAACTGATTACTCTGCATGATGCCGAGCGCTTGGATTTGGTCGCGGTAACGCGCGGCTTCTTCAAATTGCAGGTTGGCGGCGGCGGTTTGCATTTTGTGTTGCAAGGTGCGCGTCAATTCGTCGGTTTTGCCATTAAGGAAAGTCGCGGCTTCACGCACGCTGTCGCGATAATCTTCTTCGCTGATGTGGCCGACACAAGGCGCGGTGCAGCGTTTGATTTGGTAAAGCAGACAAGGACGGTCGCGATGCTCGAATACGCTGTCTTCGCAGGTACGCAACATAAATACTTTTTGCAACACTTGAATGCTGTCGCGCACGGCGTTGCTGTTGGGATACGGGCCGAAATATTGATTAGGCTTCTTCAGCGTGCCGCGGTAATATGCCATTTGCGGATATTGATGGCCGCTGAGCATCAAATAAGGATAACTTTTGTCATCGCGGAAAAGGATATTGTATTTCGGCGACAAGGCTTTGATGAAGTTGTTTTCGAGGATCAGCGCTTCGGCTTCGGAACGCGTGATGGTGGTTTCGATATGGTGAACCTGTTTTACCATCAATGCGATGCGCGGCGAATGGTCGTTTTTTTGGAAATAGCTAGAAACGCGCCGCTTGAGATTGACCGCTTTGCCGACATACAAAACATTATTGTCTTCGTCAAAAAAACGGTACACGCCCGGCAGATTGGGCAGATTTTTCAGAAAAAGAGGTAAATCGAACGGTTCGGTTGCGCTCACGGGATTTTCTTTTGGAATAAGCAGGCCGTCTGAAAACTTTTCAGACGGCCTTTTTCATTGACGTTTAAGATTCTTGAGACGGAGTATCTTCAGCTTCTACCACTTGGTTTTCAGCTGCATCGGTTTCTAAAGGGGCTTCATCTTCAGCCTCTTCGGCCACGCGCTCCAAGCTGACCAAGGTTTCGCCTTCATCCAGATTAATCAGGCGGACACCTGCGGCTGCTCGGCCGGTCTCTCGGATTTGCTCAACTTTGGTACGAATCAGGACGCCGCCGCTGGTAATCAGCATCAGGTCATCGGTTTCGCTGACCAAAGTCGCGGCAACCAAATCGCCGTTGCGCTCGCCGGTATTGATGGCGATATTGCCTTGTCCACCTTTGTTTTTACGGCTGTAATCGGCAATCGGGGTGCGTTTGCCATAGCCGTTGGCGGTAGCAGTCAATACTTGCAAATCGCTTTGTTCGGCTTCAGGTGCGAAGGTAATCAGGCTGACAATCTTGCCATCGGCCGGCAGGCGCATACCGCGCAAACCGCCGCTGCCGCGACCGGACGGACGAACACCGTGTTTGCCGCTTGGCAATGCATTTTCGGCATTTTCATCATCCAGGCCGTCTAAATCTTCGTTTTCAGCTTCGATATCGGCATCTTCTGCTTCATCGTTACCGGATTTTTCCCAATATTCGTTAAAGCGGATGGCTTTGCCCAAGTTGGAGAACAACATAATGTCGTCCGCACCGCCGGTTTGCGCTGCACCGACCAAGTAATCGCCTTCTTTAAGCGCGATGGCTTTGATGCCTTGGCTGCGGACGTTTTTAAACGCAGACAGCTGGACTTTTTTCACCATGCCTTGTGCAGTAGCAAAGAAGACGTATTGGTCTTCCGGGAACTCGCGCACGGCCAAGATGGCGCTGACTTTTTCGCCTTCTTCCAATTGGATGACGTTGTTGATCGGACGACCGCGGCTGTTGCGACCGCCTTCCGGCAGTTTGTACACTTTAATCCAATGGCACTTGCCCAAATTGGTGAAGCACATCAAATAATCATGCGTGTTGGCAACAAACAGGGTTTCGATAAAGTCTTCGTCTTTGGTTGCCGCTGCCTGTTTGCCACGGCCGCCGCGACGCTGCGCCTGATAATCGGTGGTCGGCTGGGTTTTGATGTAGCCGCCATGAGTTAGGGTAACAACCATTTCACGTTGCGGAATCAGGTCTTCATCGGCAATATCACCGCCAAACGGATTAATTTCACTGCGGCGCTCATCGCCGAAGTTGGCTTTGATGTCTGTCAATTCTTCGCGGATGATTTGGGTAACGCGTTCAGGTTTGGAAAGAATATCCACGAAATCAATGATTTTGCTCATCAGGTTTTTATATTCGCCGACAATTTCTTCCTGATCGAGGCCGGTCAGGTTGCGCAGGCTCATGCGCAGGATGGCATCGGCTTGCAATTCGCTCAAATAATAGCCTTGGCTGTGCAAACCCAAATTCTCTGGCAAGCCTTCAGGGCGCATCATGTGCATGTCCAAATCCGTACGGCTGAGCATGTCTTCAACCAAGCTGCTGCGCCATGGGCGGGACAGCAGTTTTTCTTTGGCTTCCGGCGCATTGGCAGATTCCTTAATCAGGCGGATAATTTCGTCGATATTAGACAAGGCAACTGCTTTACCTTCGGCAATATGGCCTTCATGACGCGCTTTTTTCAGGCGGAATAAGGTACGACGGGTAACGACTTCGCGACGATGGCGCAGGAATTCGAACAGGATTTGTTTCAGGTTCAACAAGCGCGGCTGGCCGTCAACCAAAGCCACCATATTGATACCGAAGCTGTCTTGCAGCTGGGTCAGTTTGTAGAGTTGATTCAAAACAACTTCGGCATTTTCATTGCGTTTCAATTCAATCACGACACGCATACCGGATTTGTCGGACTCATCGCGCAGGTCGGATACGCCTTCCAGTGTTTTTTCGCGTACCAACTCGCCAATTTTCTCAACCAGCTTGGCTTTGTTTACTTGATATGGGATTTCATCGATAACAATGGCTTCGCGCTCGCCGTTTTTACCGATAGGCTCAATATGGGTTTTACCGCGCATCACCACGCGGCCGCGGCCGGTTTTATAGCCTTCGCGCACGCCGCTCAAGCCGTAAATAGTTGCGCCTGTTGGAAAATCGGGCGCTTGGATAATGTTGATCAGCTCATCGATTTCAGTTTCAGGCTCGTCCAACAAACGCAGGCAGGCATTGATGGTATCGCCCAAATTGTGCGGCGGGATATTGGTTGCCATACCGACGGCAATACCGGACGAACCGTTTACCAACAATGCTGGGAAACGGGTCGGCAATACCAACGGCTCATGTTCACTGCCGTCATAGTTAGGACCGAAATTGACGGTTTCTTCTTCAATATCCGCCAGCATTTCATGAGAAATTTTTTCCATGCGGATTTCGGTATAACGCATGGCTGCTGCGGCCAAGCCATCGACAGAACCGAAGTTGCCCTGACCGTCGATCAGTACATAACGCATGGAGAAGTCTTGTGCCATGCGGACGATGGTGTCGTAAACGGCTATATCGCCGTGAGGGTGGTATTTACCGATAACGTCGCCGACGATACGCGCCGATTTTTTATAGGCGGAATTCCAGTTGTTTTTCAACTCGTGCATCGCGTACAACACGCGGCGGTGTACCGGCTTGAGACCGTCGCGGACATCCGGCAGGGCTCGTCCCACAATTACGCTCATGGCGTAATCAAGGTAGCTCTTGCGCATTTCGTCTTCAAGGCTGACAGGCAGGGTTTCAAGTGCAAATTTATGGTCGTTGCGGATGGTTGCGTCGGTCATGATTATCTGTAATTTCGTATGGCAAAAATCTTGTTGATTCTACCACAAAACAAGCGGTTTATGGCTTTTGCGTGAAGGCCGTCTGAAACAGGATTTCAGACGGCCTTCATTATTTAATAAATTCAATTTAGTTGCAGCCAGAATCTTCGTTCGCAGCCTGCAAACTCAGCTCTTTGCGCTTTTTAGCCCTTTCATAACGGCAGCGTTGGCGCTGTGTATTGATTTCCAAAGGTGGTACAGGAACCGGCTTACCGTCTTCAACGGCAACCATAGTGAAGTAGCAGCTGTTGGTATGACGCACTTCGCCTGTGTGGATGTTTTGCGCCTCCACACGGATACCGACTTCCATAGAAGTACGGCCGGTGTAGTTGATACTGGCGTAAAAGGTTACCAGTTCGCCGACATGAATAGGCTCTTTAAACAATACTTTATCAACAGACAGAGTAACGCAATAGGTTCCGCTGTAACGGCAGGCGCAGGAATATGCCACTTGGTCAAGCAGGCGCAGAAGATCGCCGCCGTGAACATTGCCGCTGAAGTTTGCCGTATAAGGCATCATCAGCTCGGACATAATCAGTTCATGGGAAGGTAGTTGGCGTTCCGGTTTCATCGTTTATTCTCCTTTTGATATTTATTTTAAAATTGTCTGAAAACTTCAGACTGCACGTGTGCAAAATCATTCTACCGTTTTTAATCGTTGAATTTCAACCCATTGCCTTCCTGTTTACAGCCATTTTCTACGTGAGAAGAAAATCAGCAGTCCGATAATAATGCACAGCATCACACCCAAAACCATGAAGTAGCCGTAATGCCAATGCAGCTCGGGCATATTGTCGAAGTTCATGCCGTAGATGCCGGTGATGACGGTCAGCGGCATAAAGATGATGGTAATAACCGTCAACACGCGCATTTGCTGGTTCATGCGGTTAGATTGGAAGGAAAGGTAGATGTCCATCATGCTCAACACCATATCACGCGAGGCATCAAGCGATTCGATAAGCTGCATATTGTGGTCGTACACGTCGCGCAGATAAACGGTTGATTCGCCTTTGAAAATAGCAAAATCGCCGCGTACGGCCAGTTGGTAGAACACGTCGCGCAATGGCAAAAGCGTGCGCCGTAGACGAACGGCATCGCGCTTGAGTCGGTGGATTTTGCCGAGAATGTCGCTGTTTTCGTTTTTAAACAAGGATTTGTCTATGACTTCGACGCGGTTGTTGTACTCTTCTAGGACGATAAAATAGTCATCCACGATGCGGTCAAGCAGGCAATAAGCAAGAAACGCCGTATTTTTGTTCAAAATATTGTGCGGATTTTCGTGCATCTGCCGGCGGAGATGGCTGAACAAGCCCAACGGTTTTTGTTGGAAAGACAACACAAAATCTTTGCCGATAATCACATACACTTGGTCAGAATGGAGTTTGCCCGTAGAGGTATAGTGGTAAACCTGTGCGGCAGTAAAAACATAGCTGCCGTAGTCTTCAATTTTCGGACGCTGCTTGCGGCTGAGAATATCCTCAATAACCAGCTCATGGATGCCGTAAGGCTCAAGCGCGTGTTTGAGCAAGGCAGCATCATTGATGCCGACAAAATGCAGCCAGTCGATTTGACCTTCTTGCGGGCGGGCAATATCGGGCAAGTTTTTTCCGGCAAGATAATCATGCTGAGCAAAGGTATCGGCGGAATACAAGGTTTGATGGATAGCAGAACGCGGCGCATTGTCGGTATTGCTGCGCTGTATGGTTTGGTCTGGCAGATTGTCGGTTATTTCAACTGGATTGGCTGGTTTGCTCATAAAAATAAATCATGTTTTTTTTAGTTAGAATGAATTGTACAGACAGAAAAGGCCGTCTGAAAACTAATTTTCAGACGGCCTGACAATATCGATCAACGCTTTATTAGGCTTGGGGCGCGGTTTTCTCCAACTCCAATGCAGCGGCAAGCAAGGACAGGCGCGCCATTACGCCGTAAACGTAGAGGCGGTTGTGTTCGTTGTCGACGTCGCAGTCTTTTTCAGAGCGTGGCATGCCGAGCGAGTCCCATTGTTCAAATACGCGTTTGCACGCTTCAGGCGCTTCTTGGGAGTTGTCGCCGCTGCCGGTGGGGATGCTGTTGGACAGCGGGACGAATACCATGCCGCCGGCATTAAGGTTTTCGTCTGCGCCGCGCCCTTCGTGTACACGGAAGAAACCGCCGATAACGAAACGGTCCATCATATAAACGACGGGTTCGCACACGGCGCCGTTCATGGTCTCGTAGGTATAAATACCTTCTTGGACAATGACTTCACTGACTTCCAAGCCTTCTTTGACTTTCGCCATTTTATTGCGGTTTTTACGGTTCAAGCCACGCACTTCATCCGCAGATTTAACGCTCATCACGCCCATACCGTAAGTACCTGCGTCGGCTTTCACAATAACAAAAGGCTGATCGGCAATACCCAATTCATCGTATTTGGCTTGAATTTTCGCCAATACACGCTCTACCGCGCCTGCCAACGCATCTTCACCCTCACGCTCTTGGAAATCCAAACCGCTGATTTTTTCAAAATAAGGATTGATTTGCCATTCGTCAATGTCAATCAACTTGGCAAAATCGGCTGCAACTTGGTTGTACGCGCCGAAGTGTTCGGTTTTACGGCGAGTCGTCCAGCCGCCGTGCAATGGAGGCAATACGGTTTGACTGATGTCTTTAAGGATTTCAGGGATGCCCGCAGACAAGTCATTGTTCAACAAAACAACGCAAGGCGAGAAACCGTCTGCGAGATGTACACGCTCACGGGTACGCAATAAAGGCTCAAGCAAAATTTTGTCGCCCAACGCGGTTTCAAACTCGGTTGGCTCAGTCACTTCAGGATTCAAACTGCCCAAGCGCACTTCGTATCCTGCCGAACGCAAAATCTCGCTGAGGGCGTAAACGTTTTGCAGATAGAATGTGTTACGCGTGTGGTTTTCAGGAATAATCAATACGGATTTTGCCGTTTCACAGGCGCGCTGTACCGCATCTTGCGCGGCAACCGCCGCCAGCGGGATAAAGTTGGGATTCAAATTATTGAAGCCGCCCGGAAACAGGTTCATATCGATAGATGAAATTTTGTAACCGGCATTACGGATGTCAACCGAACCATAAAATGGCGGACGGTGTTCGTTCCAATGCGAACGGAACCATGCTTCGATTTTGGCATGATTGGCAAGGACTTTTTTCTCAAATTCCCGTAATTGAGTCAGATGCTCAGGAGCCATTACCGGTAATTTCATTCTCTATACCTCTTGGTAAGTGTGGGTTGAGTGAGAATGATAGAACTTTTTAGTGCATTTCGACAAGCATTCTTTCAGATAAGATGAATCTTTTTGTCAACAATTCTACAATCTGTCTAATTTTTGACAAGTGTTTTTGAAACTTTGCAACAAATTTTAAAAATTGGACAAATTCCTATTGCACAGCCCCTATAAAAAGCCTAAAATCCGCCCATAAACGCAAACCATCATTCATACCTACCAATAGCAAAGAATACTCATCATGAGCGCACAAACCCTTTACGATAAACTTTGGAACAGCCACGTCGTCCGCGAAGAAGAAGACGGCACTGTCCTGCTTTACATCGACCGCCACCTGGTTCACGAAGTAACCAGCCCGCAAGCATTTGAAGGCTTGAAAATGGCCGGCCGCAAACTTTGGCGTATCGACAGCGTAGTCTCCACAGCCGATCACAATACCCCGACCGGCGACTGGGACAAAGGTATTCAAGACCCGATTTCCAAACTGCAAGTCGATACTTTGGACAAAAACATTAAAGAGTTTGGCGCGCTCGCCTACTTCCCGTTCATGGATAAAGGTCAAGGCATTGTGCACGTTATGGGCCCGGAACAAGGCGCTACCCTGCCCGGCATGACCGTTGTCTGTGGCGACTCGCACACTTCTACCCACGGCGCATTCGGCGCATTGGCGCACGGTATCGGCACTTCCGAAGTCGAACACACCATGGCGACCCAGTGCATTACCGCAAAAAAATCCAAATCCATGCTGATTTCCGTTGAAGGCCGTCTGAAACCCGGCGTTACTGCCAAAGACGTGGCACTTTACATCATCGGTCAAATCGGTACGGCCGGTGGTACAGGCTACGCCATTGAGTTTGGCGGCGAAGCCATCCGCAGCCTTTCTATGGAAGGCCGCATGACCTTGTGTAATATGGCGATTGAAGCCGGTGCGCGCTCAGGTATGGTTGCCGTCGACCAAACCACCATCGACTATGTAAAAGGCAAACCTTTCGCACCTAAAGGCGAAGCGTGGGACAAAGCCGTCGAATACTGGCGTACGCTGGTGTCTGACGAAGGCGCCGTATTCGATAAAGAATACCACTTCAAAGCTGAAGACATCGAACCTCAAGTAACTTGGGGTACCTCGCCTGAAATGGTTTTAGACATCAGCAGCAAAGTGCCTAATCCTGCCGAAGAAACCGATCCGGTCAAACGCAGCGGCATGGAACGCGCCCTTGAATACATGGGCTTGGAAGCCGGTACGCCATTAAACGAAATCCCTGTCGATATCGTCTTTATCGGTTCTTGCACCAACAGCCGTATCGAAGACTTGCGCGAAGCCGCCGCTATCGCCAAAGGCCGCAAAAAAGCGGACAATGTGCAACGCGTATTGATTGTCCCCGGCTCCGGTTTGGTTAAAGAGCAGGCAGAAAAAGAAGGCTTGCACGAAGTATTTATAGAAGCCGGTTTTGAATGGCGCGAGCCGGGCTGCTCTATGTGCCTTGCCATGAATGCCGACCGCCTGACCCCGGGACAACGTTGTGCCTCTACTTCCAACCGTAACTTTGAAGGCCGTCAAGGCAACGGCGGACGCACCCACCTCGTCAGCCCTGCCATGGCAGCCGCAGCCGCAGTGACCGGCTACTTTACAGACATCCGCACTATGGCTTAAAGTATTTTCAGACGGCCTTTATTGATCAGGCCGTCTGAAACAATACCTTGCCCAAGTAAATTTTCCTATTGTATTGCGAAAAACGTCCGAAAACCTTCTCAATCATTGATAACTTGAAAGGAATCTAGTATGAAAAAACTGTTTGCATTGGCTGCCGCAGCCCTCATCCTGTCAGCTTGTTCCAGCACTTGGTCCGGCGCAAAAAACGATGCCAACCGCAATTGGGACAAAACCAAAGAGACTGCCGAGCGCGTAGCCGATAAAACCAAAGAAACCGCAGAACACGTTGCCGAAAAAACCGGTGAAGCCGTTAAAAAAGGCGGCAATGCAGTAGGCCGCGGCATGAGCCATGTTGGAGAAAAAATCGAAGCCGCTACCGAATAATTCGGTAAATCAGGCCGTCTGAAGCTCCTGGCTCCGTTTCAGACGGCCTGATACATTATTAATTTTTCAGACATTTTCACGATTCCAAGCAAAGGAAGAAACAATGAGTAATCTGTCAAGCTGGTTTGGTATTCACGCTCATGATTTGGATCGCGCCAAAGCCTTTTACGAATCCGTATTCGGCAAGCCTCTGCAAGACGTTGGCGGCAACGGATTCCGTTTCATCATTTTTCCAGCCGATTACACCCAACACGGTACGGCCGGTATGATTTGGCACGACAGCAACGCCCAACCCGGCCATGGCGGTACAACCATTTTCTTCAATTGCCCGGATTGTGCCGAAACAGCAGAAAAAGCCGTTGCAGCAGGCGGCAAACTGTTACAAGAGAAATTCCGCATTGTCAACGGCTTTGCAGCATTTATTGAAGACACAGAAGGCAACCGAATCGGTTTGCACAGCACACGCTAACCCGAATAGCCATAAAATTTCCCATTATTACTATAAGAATCTGACATGAAAGCCTTTACCAAAATCACCGCCATCGTCGCCCCGCTCGACCGCAGCAACGTCGATACCGACGCCATCATCCCCAAACAATTTCTGAAATCCATTAAACGTAGCGGCTTCGGCCCCAATGCCTTTGATGAATGGCGTTACCTCGACCACGGCGAACCTGGCATGGACAACAGCAAACGCCCGTTGAATCCGGATTTCTCCCTGAACCAGCCACGCTATCAAGGTGCACAAATCCTGTTGACGCGTAAAAACTTTGGTTGCGGCTCTTCACGCGAACACGCCCCTTGGGCATTGGACGACTACGGCTTCCGCGCCGTCATTGCCCCCAGCTTTGCCGACATCTTCTTCAACAACTGCTACAAAAACGGCCTTTTACCTATCGTTTTGACAGAAGAACAGGTTGACCAGCTTTTCAAAGAAGTTGAAGCCAACGAAGGCTATCAGCTCTCCATCGACCTTGCCGAGCAAACCCTGACCACCCCTAGCGGCGAAACATTCACATTCGACATTACCGAACACCGCAAACACTGCCTCTTAAACGGCTTGGACGAAATCGGCCTGACCCTGCAACACGCTGACGAAATTCACGCCTTTGAAGAAAAACGCCGCCAAAGCCAGCCTTGGCTGTTTAACGGTTGATATACAAAAGGCCGTCTGAAAAATTTAAGTGTTTCAGACGGCCTTTACTGAATGTTTTGGGATAGACCATGAGATCATTCGACGAATTAATCCAAACCCAAGACCCTGCGTGGCCATTGATTCAAGAGTGGCTTACAGAAGCGGTAAACAGCGTTGAAGTTCTGCCACGTACGCTTGAAAAGGCAAAGGAAGAACTTGTCAAAACCCAAGTAACAACACGTTCGTTTATGGGCGCTGTCGTTTATGAAACCGGCGGCATCCTGATTGACGACGGCTGGTTGCGGATACTGGGTTCCGGCAGTACGAAGCTACCCCGTGGTTTGGGAAGTTGGAATCTGAGCCGCACACAATCCGAGCCAGCAGGCCCTGCTCCCTATTATCTGTTTGCCGATGATGTTGCTGGAGGCTATTTTGCAATTAATGGCGGGGGATTGAATGGCAAAGTAGGTAATGTTTTCTACCTGCCGCCGGATACCTTGGAATGGGAAGATTGCGGTAAAGGTTACGGCGACTTCTTAAATTGGGCATTGACCGGCGATTTACAGTTGTTTTACGAAAACCTGCGTTGGGAAAATTGGCGCGAAGAAATCCGTGATTTGAATGGCGACAGCGTTTACACGTTCTTTCCGTTTTTATGGACTGAAGAAGGCAGCAATATAAACCAAGTCAGCCGCAAGCGTGTTCCCATAGCGGAACATTATGCTTCCATTTTGGATTTGCAAAACACAACTCCATAAAAAGCCTTTTCAGACGGCCTTGTTGTCAGAATCCAAATAAGGCATCCTGAAAGCCGTATTGGCTTCTCTACATCCTGAAGTTTAATTTCTACCTAACCACACCATGATTACCGACACCATAAGCAATGCCACCCGCTACGCTACTTTGCATCCCGACTTTGCCGAGGCTTTCCATCTGTTGCAGACCCTAGATTTTACCAAGCTGCCGGACGGTCAAGTGCCATTCGAGAATCCCAATATCCGTATTTTTATCGGCAGCGAGCCGATGAGGACGCAGGGAGAAGCCCAGCCTGAAGCGCACTTAAAACATATTGATATTCAAACACCGATTGATGGCAGCGAAACGTATGGCTGGATAGACAGAGGCCGTCTGAAAAACGGTTTAGGCTACAACGAAAAGCGCGATATCGAATTTTTCGACTGCGAGCCGGAAACTTGGCTGACCTTGGAGCCAGGCGAATTTGCGTTGTTTTTCCCGAATGATGCGCATGCCCCATTGGTTGGCGACAGACCGAACATACGCAAAGTCGTTTTTAAAATCCGTGTTGAAACCGAACGTCTATAATTTTTTAGACGGCCTTATCCTCTTATTCAGGACACAATATGTCTTTTTTCAGCAAGTTGTTCCGCTCCAAACCTAAATTAATGACTTGGCAGGAATTTATCAAATACTTTGCCCGTCGCATTCAAGAAGAATTGGATCTTGAGGCGAAAATCGACTGGGGCGAAAATATTGCTTCTTCGCCCATCATTGTCCAGTTTTCCGAAGAGGATGAAGCATCGTTCAGCACATATTTGAGCAACCATTACACAAGTTATCTGCAAAATCCCGAGGCTTTGGAAGCTATTGTTGCAGCCAATTTAGCGGTTATCGATAAGATTCAGGACGCTGATGCCAGTGTTTCAGCTCAACAAATTCTTCCGACAATTAAAAATACGATTTATCTGGAAAACGCCAAACTGATTACAAATACGGACGAAGCCGAACCTGCCGATTACCTGGTATACAAACCGATTGCCGGCGATATCATGTTGCTTTATATGGTGGATACGGAAGAATCCATGCACACGCTCAATCGTGAGCATATGAAAGAGGCCGGTATTGAAGATGAGGACGCCTTGTATCGTACCGCCATGGATAATCTGCGCCAACGGATGAATGGACGTGTCCAAATTCATCATGCCGAAGGTTGGTCATTGGCTCAAATCCATTTGGACAACGACTATGATGCTTCCCTGATTTTGCTTTTGGACGAAGTACTTAAAGACGATCCTATGCTGCCGGCCAATCCTGTTTTTGCAGTCCCGGCACGCAATGCCCTGCTCGTTTGCAGCCCATCCGATGAAGAAGCTTTGCAGGCGATGGCGAATATCGCCCTGCAGGCATTTGAAGATTCTGCCTACGCGATTTCTACCCAGCTTTACCAGTACCATAATGGTACAATCAGCGTTTTCAGAGCAAATTGATTTAAGGCCGTCTGAAAAACTGACGGCCTGCCCTTTACCTAAAACCTTCCCATAAGGAAACCCGAAATGACCAAACATATCGCTATCTTGCGCGGCGACGGCATTGGCCCTGAAATCGTTGCAGAAACCGTCCGTGTACTCGACAAACTTATCGAACAAGGTTTGGATGTCAGCTACGAATACGCACCTTTGGGCGGCGAAGCCTATGACGAATACGGCCATCCTTATCCAGAATTCACGCAAAACCTTTGCCGTAAAGCCGATGCAGTCTTGCTTGGTGCAGTCGGTTCTCCTCAATACGATAATCTCGACCGTCCGCTGCGCCCTGAGCGCGGCTTGTTGGCCATTCGTAAAGACTTGAATCTGTTTGCCAATTTGCGCCCTGCCATTTTATATAAAGAGCTGGCCAATGCTTCCACTTTGAAACCGGAAATCGTAGCCGGCCTCGACATCCTTATCGTACGCGAACTGACCGGCGATATTTACTTTGGCGAACCGCGCGGCATCCGTGTTTTGGAAAACGGCGAACGCGAAGGCTACAACACCATGAAATACAGCGAAAGCGAAATCCGCCGTATTGCCCACGTTGCCTTCCAATCCGCCCAAAAACGCAGCAAAAAAGTCTGCTCCGTAGGCAAAGCCAACGTTTTGGAAACCACCGAACTGTGGCGCGAAATCTTTGAAGAAATCGGCAAAGAATACCCTGATGTCGAGCTCTCCCATATGTACGTCGACAACGCCGCCATGCAGCTCGTGCGCGCGCCCAAACAATTTGACGTGATTGCCACCGGCAACATCTTCGGCGACATTCTGTCTGACGAAGCGTCTATGCTGACCGGCTCCATCGGTATGCTGCCTTCTGCTTCTTTGGACGAAAACGGCAAAGGCCTGTACGAACCTTCTCACGGCTCCGCTCCTGACATTGCCGGTCAAAACAAAGCCAATCCGCTGGCAACCGTTTTGTCCCTCGCCATGTTGCTGCGTTACAGCCTAAATGACGAGGCACGCGCTCAACAAGTTGAAAACGCCGTACAAAAAGTACTGCAACAAGGCTTGCGTACCGGCGACATTTACGAAGAAGGTACCAAACTGGTTTCCTGCTCCGAAATGGGCGATGCCGTATTGGCCGCTTTGTAAGAGGCCGTCTGAAAAAGCGTGGAACCGATCCCACGCAAAACTTGAAACCATAAAAAAGGGCGTGTCTTCACACGCCCTTTTGTCTTATTTCAGACGGCCTTAAGATTGAAGCAATCAACCTCTTTTGTGTTTGCCGCCAAAGCTGTCGTTAGACTTACGTTTGCCTTTAAAGCCTTCGCCGCTTTTTTTGAAACCGTCAGACTTCTTGAAACCGTCTTTCTTAAAGCCATCTTTTTTGAAACCGTCTTTTTTATGGCCTTCGCCGCGTGATTTGCTACCGAAACCTTCTTTAGCCGGTTTCTTATCGCCGCGCCAGCCGCCGGATTTACGATCGCCCCAGCCGCCTTTGCCTTTCGGTTTGCCGCCGGCAGATTTGCGTTTGCGTGTCGGCTCCATGCCTTCGATGGTCAGCTCAGGCAATTTACGGCCGATGTATTTTTCGATTTTGTGTACTTTGACGTATTCGTTCACTTCGGCAAAAGTAATCGCAATACCGGTACGGCCAGCGCGACCGGTACGGCCGATGCGGTGAACGTAGTCTTCAGCCTGTTTCGGCAAGTCGTAGTTGATAACGTGGGTAATGGTTGGTACGTCGATACCGCGTGCGGCAACGTCGGTGGCAACCAAAATTTTGCAGCGGCCTTTACGCAAGTCCATCAGCGTACGATTACGCCAGCCTTGAGGCATATCGCCGTGCAGGCAGTTGGCGGCAAAACCTTTTTCGTACAACTCATCCGCGATGACTTCGGTCATGGCTTTGGTGGACATGAAAATTACGCATTGGTCGATATTGGCATCGCGCAAGATGTGGTCAAGCAGGCGGTTTTTATGGCGCATATCGTCGCAGTACAACAGCTGCTCTTCGATTTTGCCTTGGTCGTCCACGCGCTCGACTTCGACGACTTCAGGGTCTTTGGTCAGCTTGCGCGCCAGTTTTCCCACCGCGCCGTCCCAAGTGGCGGAGAACAACAAAGTCTGACGATCGCTCGGCGTCGCTTCCACGATGGTTTCGATGTCGTCGATAAAGCCCATGTCCAGCATACGGTCGGCTTCGTCCAGAATCAGCACTTCCAAACGTTCAAAATCAACTTTACCGCTCTGCATCAAGTCCATCAGACGGCCCGGAGTGGCGACAATCAGGTCAACCGGTTTGCTCAAAGCACGGGTTTGGTAGCCGAAAGATGCACCGCCGACAATGCTGACAGTACGGAACCAACGCATATTTTTAGCATACGCCAGTGCATTTTTTTCTACCTGAGCCGCCAGTTCGCGGGTCGGGGTCAATACCAAAGCGCGCGGGCCTTTGCCCGGTTTTTCGCTGCGCTTGGTCAGTTTTTGCAAAGTCGGCAGCAGGAAGGCTGCGGTTTTGCCTGAACCGGTTTGTGCCGAAGCCATAATGTCGCGACCGTCCAAAGCAAACGGAATCGCTTGCGCCTGAATCGGGGTCGGGCTTTCATAACCCTCGCTGCTTACGGCAGACAAAATGTTTTTATCAAGGTTCAAATCGGAAAATTTAATAGACATATCTATCCTAAGAGACAACAACGCGCACGCCTGAACAATTTCAGACGACCTGAAGCAAAGGAAAGTAACGATACGGGAAATGTGAAGTTACAGGGTTGTCGCAAGCATCTTGCTTGTGGTTAACATCGACGACAACCTGCACAGAAAAGGCTTTGCAAATATGCAAGCAATAAAAGAAACGCGCCCGAAACGGCGGTTTAGGTTGGATGACGATGGCTTCGTATCAAAAGGCGAACGGCGGATAATAAAGGAGAAAACCGCCCAGGTCAAGCAAAACAGGCTGCGACTGCAAAATCAAGCTATAATGCCGTTTTATTGAATCAGCACGGATGAATCCGACATGAAGTTTTTCAAAACCGCCGCCTTATTACCTGCACTTGCTGTCGCCCTGTTTCTTGGCGCGTGCAGCGGATCAGAGAGTTATCGCGGCGAATGGAAGGCCGTTGCGTCCGATGGCAGCAAAGCCGAAATCACCTTTGCCAAAAAAAGCTTTACTATCAAAGACGAAAAAGGCAAAGAAACCGTTTACGAATACACTCAAAACCAATACAAACTGGAAAGCGGCAGAACCAGCTACGGCATCGACATCAAAAACGCCTCGGAAGCACGAATCGTGTTCCCGTTTAAAGGCAAGACCGACCGCGCCACCATGGTTGCGCCTGACGATACAATTCTCTATATGCTTGACCGACACGCCTACGTCCCTGCTGATCAATTCTGGAAACTTCCCCAATAAGGCCGTCTGAAACCATGACCGACATTACCCCCTTTGCCAACCGCTTGGGCAAAAACATCAAACATCTTATGAAATGGGCCAAACGCAACGATATCGAAGCCTGGCGCATTTACGACCGCGATATTCCCCAATTTCCCTTTGCCGTCGATGTTTACGGCGACCAAATCCATCTTCAGGAATACGATACCGGCTGGCTGATGCAGCCCGAAGAATACGAAGCATGGCTTGCCGATGTATTGGAAGCTATTGGTTTTGTGACCGGTTTTGCGCCCGAACAAATCCACCTCAAACGCCGCGAACGCCAAAAAGGTTTGCAGCAATACGAGAAAACCGGCAAAACCGGTGACGATTTCGTCATCACTGAAAACGGCCGCAAGTTTTGGGTTAACCTCGACAAATACCTCGACACCGGCCTTTTCCTCGACCACCGCAACACGCGCAAAAAAGTCGGCGAAACCGCAGCAGGCAAACGCTTCCTCAACCTGTTTTCCTACACAGGCAGCTTTACCGTCTACGCCGCAACCGGCGGCGCGGTATCCAGCAAAACCGTCGATTTATCGAACACTTATCTCGAGTGGGTAAAACGCAATTTCGAACTCAACGGCATCGACCCCGAACAACACAAAATCGTCCGCGCCGATGTGTTCCAATACCTGCAAAATACCGCCGCCGAGGGCAAACAGTTCGACCTCATCGTCATGGACCCGCCCAGCTTTTCCAACAGCAAAAAGATGCTCGACATCCTCGACATCCAGCGCGACCATAAAAAGCTGATTGACGGCGCAATGAGCCTACTCGCTTCAGACGGCATTCTGTATTTCTCCAACAACCTGCGCAGCTTTGTGTTGGACGATTCGGTCGCGGAACAATACGCAGTCAAAGACATTTCCAAGCAGTCCGTTCCCGACGATTTCCGCAACAAAAAAATCCATCAATGCTGGGAAATCAAGCATAAATAGCATCAGGCCGTCTGAAAGCCAGTTTTCAGACGGCCTGATTGCCATATTGAATCTCTCAACCAATAGGCGCATAATTGAAGAAATTGTTGACAATATCAAAAGGAAAAGAACATGCAAAACTACCTGACGCCCAATTTCTCATTCGCCCCCATGATTCCGGAACGCGCGCTCGGCAGCCGGGTTTGGGATACCGAAGGACGAGAATACATTGACCTGTCAGGCGGTATTGCTGTGAACGCGCTGGGCCATTGCCATCCTGATTTGGTCGCAGCCTTGACCGAACAATCGCAAAAGCTCTGGCACATTTCTAATATCTACACCACCCAACCGGCGCAAGAATTGGCCAAAAAATTGGTCGAAAACACCTTTGCCAACAAAGTATTTTTCTGTAACTCCGGTGCAGAAGCCAATGAAGCCGCGCTGAAACTGGCGCGCAAATACGGCCGCGATCATTTTGGCGAACACAAAACCGAAATCATCTCCTGCCTCAACAGCTTCCACGGCCGCACCCTGTTTACCGTATCCGTCGGCGGCCAGCCTAAATACAGCAAAGACTACGCGCCGCTGCCGGCCGGCATTACCCACGTTCCATTTAACGATATTGCCGCATTGGAAGCGGCCGTCGGCGACAAAACCTGCGCCGTGATTATCGAGCCGATTCAAGGCGAGAGCGGCATCCTGCCTGCCACCCAAGAATATCTGCAAGCCGCGCGCCGTTTGTGCGACAAACACGGCGCTTTGCTGATTTTGGACGAAGTACAAACCGGTATGGGTCATACGGGCAAACTGTTTGCCTACGAGCATTACGGCGTAACACCCGATATTCTCAGCTCCGCCAAAGCCTTGGGCGGTGGCTTTCCGATTGGTGCGATTCTGACCACCGATAACATCGCCCCAACCTTCGGCCCCGGAACACATGGCTCGACCTTTGGCGGCAACCCAATGGCGTGCGCGGTCGGCAGCCGTGCATTCGACATCATCAATGCGCCCGAAACATTGGCGCACGTTGAACAACAAGGCCAAAAACTTCGGACGGCCTTGCGTGAATTGGGCGAAAAAACCGGCGTATTTAAAGAAGTCCGCGGCATGGGCCTGCTGCTCGGCTGCGTGTTGGCAGACGAATACGCAGGCAAGGCATCGGAAATTACCGCCGCCGCTTTGAAACACGGCCTGATGGTACTGGTTGCCGGCACCAATGTGGTGCGTTTCGCCCCCAGCCTGCTACTGAACGATGAAGACATGGCCGAAGGCTTGAAACGTTTTGAAGCGGCGTTAAAAGAGTGGACAGCCTAACCTAGCAAGAATGAGCTAAGGTTATTGCACTTCAAATCCCAATCCGCTGACCTTTCTTATTCATAAAAGTGTTCAAACTCTTGGATTCTTGCCTGAGACCAGTATGAAAACAGGCATATAAAAGATTCAAAATAAAACTTATTATTAACTTCGAAAATATCAGCCATAATACAAAACTTATTAATTTTTCACACATTTTTTCTTTGTTTGTTATAATGTGAAATATATGCAATGTCGCATATTTTCAAAGTTAGGATTGATAAATGAAAATGAAATGGCTTGCCCTCGTAACCGCTGCTGCATTGAGTTTGACTGCTTGTGGTGATAAAAACAAACAGGCTTCCGATGAGCCTGTAAAAGCTGCTGCAGGTAATACGGCAGAAGCCCCTAAAGATGCTGAAAAACCTGCTGAAGAAGCAAAACCTGAGGTAAAACCTGTGGTTTCTTCAGGCAATTTCTTGGCGGATGCAACCGCTCTGCAAGCTGCTGAAGATGCGCTGAAAGCACTGCCGCAATTCGGTGGCAAACCACTCAATATTTTCCAAAACATCCATTTCTACGGCGGCAAACGTCCGCGCATTACCGTGGAAATTCAAGACCCTAACAAACCCGAAAATATCGACCACTACGAATTTGAAGACGGTAAATGGAGCGAGCCTCAACCTGTCCGCATTTCCGGCAACGGAAATATGAAAGACAACGTTTTCCCGTTGGATGAAATCAAATTTGCCGATATCGCGAAAATCGCTCAAGCCTACGGCGAAAAAGCCAAAGAAGTAGAAGCCAAAGAAACAGACTTGCCTCATGTGTATTACTCCTTGTTCGTATCGACCGGTAAGAAAGAGTGGATCACCGGTTTCCTCAAAACCGATCGTGCGGAATACGAATTTGAATTTAACAATGACGGTACTCTGAAAAGCTTCAAAAAACGTTGATAGCTTGGTCAGTTGGAAACTAATGGCCGACTGACTTTATTTGATTGAGACAGCCATGTTTGTCTTGATAGAGGTCGTCTGAAAAACATTTAGGTTTTAACTTTGTTGAAACCTTGCTTTCAGATGACCTTTTTACGTCTTTACTTTATTCTATAAAACAACATATTCCTACATTCCCTGTCATTTGATGTTTGTTAAAAATCGTACCTCCTCTTCGTGTTACGCTTGGCAAACAATTTGATTTTACGAAGAAAAGGAGCAGGAGATGGTATCGTTGAAAACCCAGATCGCCGGTTTTTCTTTTGACAACTGCCTGATGAATGCAGCAGGTGTGTCATGTATGACTGTTGAGGAATTGGAAGCAGTCAGACAGTCTTCGGCAGGCACTTTCATTACCAAGACCGCAACGCTTACCCCTCGTCAAGGCAACCCCGAGCCGCGCTATCAGAACGTGCCTCTCGGCAGCATCAATTCGATGGGCTTGCCAAATCAAGGCATTGATTACTATCTAGATTATCTGCTTACCCTTCAAGAGTCTCAGCCGGAACGGACATTTTTCTTATCACTGGTCGGTCTGTCGCCCGGCGAAACACATATCCTGTTGGAAAAAGTGCAAAATAGCGGGTTTAACGGCATTACCGAACTCAACCTATCCTGCCCAAACGTCGCCGGCAAACCGCAAATTGCCTACGACTTTGAAACAACCGAGATGATTTTGGATAATGCCTTTACCTACTTCGACAAGCCCTTGGGCATCAAATTACCGCCATATTTTGATATTGCCCATTTCGATCAAGCGGCGAAAGTGTTCAACCGCTATCCCCTAAAATTCGTCAACTGTGTCAACTCCATCGGCAACGGCATGTATATCGAAGACGAATCCGTCGTAATCCGCCCGAAAAACGGCTTCGGCGGCATAGGCGGTCAATATATCAAACCGACTGCGCTCGCCAATGTCCATGCATTCTATCAAAGACTAAATCCGTCTATCCAAGTCATTGGGACAGGCGGCGTTTACAGCGGCCGCGATGCGTTTGAACACATCTTGTGCGGCGCCAGCATGGTGCAGATCGGCACGGCGCTACACCAGCAAGGCGTAGACATTTTTGAACGGGTTTCCCTTGAATTAAAAGCCATCATGGCGCAAAAAGGCTATGAGAAGCTGGAAGACTTCAAAGGCAAATTGAAATATTTTGCATAGGGTTTACTCTAAAAAACGCCCAAGGCCGTCTGAAAATTTCAGACGGCCTTGTTGTATAATTGCTCCCCACATTACCCGTCTTCCCCTTCAATGAAACTCAACCCCCAACAGCAAGCTGCGGTCAAATATCTAGGCGGCCCCCTGCTCGTCCTTGCCGGCGCAGGCAGCGGCAAAACCGGCGTGATTACGCAAAAAATCAAGCATTTGATCGTCAATGTCGGCTATCTGCCGCATACCGTCGCCGCGATTACCTTTACCAATAAAGCCGCCACGGAAATGCAGGAGCGCGTCTCTAAAATGCTGCCCAAATCGCAAACGCGCGGGCTGACGATTTGCACCTTCCACTCTTTGGGCATGAAGATTTTGCGCGAAGAAGCCAATCAAATCGGTTACAAAAAAAACTTTTCCATCCTCGACTCTACCGACAGCGCCAAAATCATCGGCGAACTCTTGGGCGGTACGGGCAAAGAAGCCATATTCAAAGCGCAGCATCAAATTTCCCTTTGGAAAAACGATTTAAAAACGCCTGAAGAAGTAGTTCAGACGGCCTCTAATGTGTGGGAACAGCAAACAGCGCGCGTCTATGCGAGTTATCAGGAAACCCTGCAAAGCTATCAGGCGGTGGACTTCGACGACTTAATCCGCCTGCCTGCCGTACTCTTGCAGCAAAACAGCGAAGTGCGCAACAAATGGCAGCGGCGGCTGCGTTATCTGTTGGTTGACGAATGTCAGGACACCAACACCTGCCAATTTACCCTGATGAAGCTTCTGACCGGCGCGGAAGGCATGTTTACCGCCGTCGGCGATGACGACCAGTCCATCTACGCATGGCGCGGCGCAAACATGGAAAACCTGCGCAAAATGCAGGAAGACTATCCGCAGATGAAGATTATCAAGCTGGAGCAAAACTACCGCTCCACCGCGCGCATTCTCAAAATCGCCAACAAAGTTATTGAAAACAACCCCAAACTCTTTACCAAAAAACTTTGGTCGCAGTTTGGCGAAGGCGAAATCGTCAAAGTCGTTGCTTGTCAAAGCGAGCAGCACGAAGCCGACTGGGTTGTCAGCCAAATCGTCAAGCAGAAGCTGGTCGGCGGCGACAAAACCCAATACGCCGATTTTGCCGTGTTATACCGCGGCAACCATCAGGCGCGGATTTTTGAAGAAGCCTTACGCAGCGCACGCGTTCCCTACCAACTCTCCGGCGGACAAAGCTTTTTCGACAAAGCCGAAATCAAAGACGTGTTGTCCTATTTGCGCCTGCTTGCCAATCCCAACGACGATCCCGCCTTCCTGCGCGCCGTTACCACACCCAAACGCGGTATCGGTGACGTGACACTGGGCAAGCTCAACACCTACGCGCACGAACACGAATGCAGCCTGTATGAAGCTGCGCAAACCGAAGAAGCGCTTGCCCTGTTGAACCATACCAACCGCCAACACCTGCAAGCCTTCATGGATATGATTGAAAGCTACCGCGCCAAAGCCGAAACCAGCGAAGCAGGCGAGCTTATTCATAACCTGCTGAGAGAAATCGACTACGAAAACCACTTGCTGGCCAATGAGGAAGGCAAAGCAGGCGAAATCAAATGGCGCAACGTTACCGACCTGACCGGCTGGCTGGAACGCAAAGGCGAGCAAGACGGTAAAAACATCATCGAGCTTGCCCAAACCATCGCCCTGATGACGCTTTTGGAGGGCAAAAGCGAAGAAGAAGTCGATGCCGTCAAACTCTCCACCCTGCACGCTTCCAAAGGTTTGGAATACCCCTACGTTTTCCTTGTCGGTTGCGAAGAAGGCATCTTGCCACACAACGACAGCATCGAAGAAGACAATGTCGAAGAAGAACGTCGTCTGATGTACGTCGGCATTACCCGTGCCAAACGCCAACTTACGCTGACCCACTGCCTCAAACGTAAAAAGCAAGGCACATGGCAATTCCCCGAGCCAAGCCGCTTCATAGACGAAATGCCGCAGGAAGACATCAAAATCCTAGGCCGCAAAGGCGGAGAGCCGATTGTGAGTAAGGAAGAAGGAAAAAGCAATCTGGCAGGATTGCTGGACATGTTGGGAAACAAAAGAAAAGGATAAAGCAAGGCCGTCTGAAAGCAATCTTTCAGACGGCCTTATTGTCAGCAAAATGTCAAAGACAACAATTAAATAATTTTTATTTTATACCCATCTATTCCCATTCCTCCCGATTCTTCAAAAATAAACAAAAATAATCGAATAATCAGGTACAAAATAAAAAAGCAGGTGACACGATTGCCTCATTCCCCTTCAATTTACAAGCAAAAATTGTCAACACTTGAAGTATAAATTCACAAGCAAAATTGCATTTTTCAGGTATAATAATGGATTCCCCAACTGCATTTTGTGAGCTGAATCCATGTCTGTTGTTCTGCCCTTGCGCGGTGTAACCGCCCTTTCCGATTTCCGTGTTGAAAAACTCTTCCAAAAAGCAGCCGCCCTCGGCCTGCCCGAAGTCAAATTAAGCAGCGAATTTTGGTATTTTGTCGGTAGCGAAAAAGCACTTGATGTCGCGACAGTCGAAAAACTGCAAGCCTTACTGGCAGCGCAAAGCGTTGAACAAACGCCAAAAGCGCGCGAGGGCTTGCATTTATTTTTGGTAACGCCCCGTTTGGGCACCATTTCGCCTTGGGCTTCCAAAGCAACCAATATCGCCGAAAACTGCGGTTTGGAAGGTATTGAGCGTATCGAACGCGGCATGGCCGTATGGTTGGAAGGTGCGCTTACCGACGGGCAAAAACAACAATGGGCAGCCCTGTTGCACGACCGCATGACCGAAAGCGTGTTGACCGACATCGATGCAGCGGCGCAACTGTTCCACCACATCCAATCGGAAACCTTCTCCAGCGTAGATGTATTGGGCGGCGGCAAAGAGGCATTGGTCAAAGCCAATACCGAAATGGGTTTGGCGCTTTCAGCCGACGAAATCGATTATCTGGTTGAAAACTATCAGGCTTTAAACCGCAATCCGTCCGATGTTGAATTGATGATGTTCGCTCAGGCAAACAGCGAACACTGCCGCCACAAAATCTTCAACGCCGACTTCATCCTCAACGGCGAAAAACAACCGAAATCCCTTTTCGGCATGATTCGCGATACACACAACGCACATCCCGAAGGCACAGTCGTTGCCTATAAAGACAATTCGTCCGTAATCGAAGGCGCAAAAGTCGAGCGTTTCTATCCGAATGCGGCGGAAAACCAAGGCTACCGTTTCCACGAAGAAGACACCCATATCATCATGAAAGTGGAAACACACAACCACCCAACCGCCATTGCGCCATTTGCCGGTGCGGCAACGGGTGCGGGCGGTGAAATCCGCGATGAAGGCGCAACAGGCAAAGGCTCACGTCCGAAAGCAGGCTTGACCGGCTTTACCGTCTCCAATCTGAATATCCCTGGCTTGGAGCAGCCTTGGGAACAAGCCTACGGCAAACCCGGCCATATTGCTTCTCCTCTAGACATCATGATTGAAGGCCCGATCGGCGGCGCAGCGTTCAACAACGAATTCGGCCGCCCGAACCTCTTGGGCTACTTCCGTACCTTTGAAGAAAAATTTGACGGTCAAGTCCGCGGCTACCACAAACCGATTATGATTGCCGGCGGCTTGGGCAGCATTCAGGCACAACAAACACACAAAGACGAAATCCCTGAAGGCGCATTGCTGATCCAACTGGGCGGCCCGGGCATGCTTATCGGCTTGGGTGGTGGCGCGGCTTCTTCCATGAACACCGGTACAAACGACGCATCTTTGGACTTCAACTCCGTACAACGCGGCAACCCCGAAATCGAACGCCGCGCGCAGGAAGTTATCGACCGTTGCTGGCAACTCGGCGACAAAAACCCGATTATCTCTATCCACGACGTCGGCGCAGGCGGCTTGTCCAATGCCTTCCCCGAACTCGTCAACGATGCCGGACGCGGTGCAGTATTCAAATTACGCGAAGTGCCGCTGGAAGAACACGGCCTCAACCCGCTGCAAATCTGGTGTAACGAATCGCAAGAGCGTTATGTATTGTCCATTTTGGAAAAAGATTTGGACACCTTCCGCGCCATCTGCGAACGCGAACGCTGCCCGTTTGCCGTAGTCGGCACGGCGACCGACGACGGCCATTTGAAAGTGCGCGACGATTTGTTCTCCAACAATCCCGTCGATTTGCCGCTGAACGTTTTGCTCGGCAAACCGCCCAAAACCACGCGCACCGACAAAACGGTTACGCCGTCTAAAAAACCGTTTAACGCGGGCGATATCGACATTACCGAAGCCGCCTACCGCGTTTTGCGCCTGCCTACCGTAGCTGCTAAAAACTTCCTGATTACCATTGGTGACCGCAGCGTCGGCGGTATGACCCACCGCGACCAAATGGTCGGCAAATACCAAACCCCCGTAGCCGACTGCGCCGTAACCATGATGGGTTTCAACACCTATCGCGGCGAAGCGATGTCTATGGGCGAAAAACCGACCGTCGCCCTGTTTGACGCGCCTGCTTCGGGCAGAATGTGCGTCGGCGAAGCCATCACCAACATCGCGGCAGTCAACATCGGCGACATCGGCAACATCAAACTTTCCGCCAACTGGATGGCGGCGTGCGGCAACGAAGGCGAAGACGAAAAACTTTACCGCACCGTCGAAGCCGTTTCTAAAGCCTGTCAGGCATTGGATCTGAGCATCCCCGTAGGCAAAGACAGCCTGTCAATGAAAACCGTGTGGCAGGACGGCGAAGAGAAAAAATCCGTCGTTTCACCGTTGAGCCTGATTATCTCCGCGTTCGCGCCAGTTCAAGACGTACGCAAAACCGTTACGCCCGTATTAAAAGACAATGCCAATTCATTCACTATTCTGCTGATGATTGACTTAGGCAACAACAAGTGCCGTATGGGTGGGTCTGCACTGGCTCAAGTGTATAACCGAAGCGGCGGCGAAGCACCTGATATTGATGCAGGCCATCTGAAAGCGTTTTATCAGTTAATTCAGCAACTCGTTCAAGAAGATAAGTTGCTGGCCTACCACGACCGCAGCGACGGCGGTTTGTTTGTGACTCTGGCAGAAATGGCATTTGCTTCTCGCCGTGGCATGAATCTCGACCTGCTGACAATGGTAAGTAAAAATATTAACGTTCAAAACGAGTATTACTCGTCTCAAGAATGGCAAAAATTTGTCCTAACTACCCTATTTAACGAAGAATTAGGAGCCGTTATTGCTGTTCACGCTGCCGACCACGAATATATTTTCAATTTGTGCGAGAAACTGAATCTCACGCTGCACCATTTGGGAGAGTTTGCCGACAGCGGCCATATGGTCATCAATGCAGGAGAAGAAATTTTCAATCAATCCCTTACCGACCTGCAACGCGCATGGCAGGAAACCAGCCACGCCATTCAACGTCTGCGCGACAACCCTGCCTGCGCCGACAGTGAGTTTGCCCTGATTGACGACAACGACCGCAGCGCATTGTTTGCCGACGTGAAGTTCGACGTGAACGAAGACATCGCCGCGCCTTTCGTCAACAGCGGCGCGAAACCCAAAATCGCCATCCTGCGCGAACAGGGCGTGAACGGACAAATCGAAATGGCCGCCGCCTTCACCCGCGCCGGATTCGATGCTTACGACGTGCATATGTCCGACCTGATGGCAGGCCGCGTCCACCTTGCCGACTTCAAAATGCTGGCGGCGTGCGGCGGCTTCAGCTACGGCGACGTACTCGGCGCGGGCGAAGGCTGGGCGAAATCCATCCTGTTCCACCCCGCCTTGCGCGACCAGTTCGCCGCCTTCTTTGCCGATCCGAACACGCTGACATTGGGCGTGTGCAACGGCTGTCAAATGGTCAGCAACCTTGCCGAAATTATCCCGGGCGCAGAAACATGGCCGAAGTTCAAACGCAACTTGAGCGAACAGTTTGAAGCGCGCCTGAGTATGGTTCATGTTCCAAAATCCGCATCGCTGATTCTGAACGAAATGCAAGGCTCCAGCCTGCCTGTCGTGGTCAGCCACGGCGAAGGCCGCGCTGACTTCGCGCTTCACGGCGGCAACATTTCTGCCGATTTGGGCATTGCGCTGCAATATGTGGACGGTCAAAACCAAGTGACCCAAACTTATCCGCTCAATCCCAACGGCTCGCCACAAGGCATCGCCGGTGTGACCAACGCCGACGGCCGCGTTACCATCATGATGCCGCATCCGGAACGCGTGTACCGCGCCGCACAAATGAGCTGGAAACCGGAAGGCTGGACGGAACTCTCCGGCTGGTACCGCCTCTTCGCCGGAGCAAGGAAGGCTTTGGGCTAAATCGTGCCCTGATTGACTGATTGGCAAGAAAAGGTCGTCTGAAAACCTTAATTTGAGGTTTTCAGACGACCTTTTTGAAAATAAACAACTTCATAGAAATTATGGAAAACAATTTGGAGAAACTTATGTCTGATATAAAAATTTTTAAAGATATGCCAGATGATGGAGCTTATATTGACTGGCTTAAGAACAATAAAAATGGTTTTATACTAAACATAGACAAAGGTGGAACCCAATCCATATACCCTATGTTACACAAAGCTAGTGGTGGCTGTAACAGCTTTCCTACTGAACGAAAAGACAAAAATTGGACGACAAACGATTCAGATTATTTTAAAGTTTGTTCCAACTCCCGTAAGAAACTCAGTGAGTGGAGTTGGAGTGAATACGATAGAGAAAACAGATGTAAAACTTGTTTTAAAAAGGAATTAGACGAAGAAAAGACAGCTTGGCTGACTGAAGAGCAAAATTTTTACACGAACTCTATCCCACACTTAGGAAAAAATATAGCTGAACTCAAAAACCGTTTAGCCTCCGAAACTAGCCCAGAAAAGCAAACCGAACTAAAAATCTTAATAAAAGTCCGCAGAGGGCAAGATCAATTCCGACAAGACCTACTCAAACTATATCCAAGCTGCCCGTTGACCGGTCTAGATATCGAGCCTTTACTCATTGCCAGCCATATCAAACCTTGGAGTGTGTGCAATAATAACGAACGTTTAGATCCCTTCAATGGTCTGATGCTCGCACCCAATATTGACGCATTATTTGATAAAGGACTGATTACGTTTGATACCGACGGGACGATAAAAATCCACCCGACAATCGATCCGGAAAATCAAGAGCGGCTTGGAATTTCTCGCGATATGAAATTAAAAATCGAACCTGAAAGCGAAAAATATTTCGAGTATCACCGCAACCATGTTTTCCAAAAAGAAGAATAAATAGTGTTGAACAGTCCGTTGATTTAAGGTTGTCTGAAAACGATTTAGCGAACCTCGCTATATCCGTTTTCAGACGACCTTTTTGCGTCCTTTTGCGTATAAAGACCAAACCCGTCGCCGTCCTTCTGTATAATTCCCACTTTTAAACTATAATCGACATATTCAGACGGCCTTTCCCGACATTATGACCCGACAAGCCTTTATCCTCAGCGATTGCGAATTTTCCGAATGTGGAGAAAAGCCTTACGCCCTGTTGACCGCAAATCCGACGAAGGAACACCACTTCATCGCCCAAACCGAGCAGCGGCAGCATTCGCATAATCCGCAGGTCAGCCCGCAAAACCAAAACGTTTACCGCCTGCCGCTGTCTATGTTCCATACTGGCGAAAAAGCCCGCGGCAAAGAACAAAACCGCAGCGAAGCGATAAGCGTCAACATCATCGGAAACTTGGCGGCGAAAAACCTCTATACGCTGACCTTTGTCGAAGACTCCGCCAACCAATACAATCTGGAAAGCTGGTTCAACCGTCATGAAAGCGGCTACGAAGAGGCCTGCAACCACCTGCGCACCTTACCTGCAGGCCGTCTGAAAACAACTACGGTAAATGCCAATACTGCCAAAGTACCGGATGCTTTGTGGCGGATATTGCGGCTGAAATTCCTCGGTATTCTGCGCAATCCGCACAACCATAAAAACCTGTTTGCCCACCGCCTACATCAAACACTTCGGGCGCGGCTGCCGGAAGTCGGTTTTGAATTTGTCCGCTTGATCAGCAAACGCGATCCCAAGCGCATCGAAGCCATTATGCAGGACTACCGTTTCACTTTTCTCGGCTATGTCGATTGGCTGGGTGGGCTTTACGGTATGTTGAGCGAAGGCGTGGCGCAACCGTCGTTGTTTGAACGGTTGTTTTGCAACATCTTTGCCGAACCCGAAGCCGTGAAAATCGAATTGTTCCGCTATCCGGAAAACACAGGGCTTTGCCTGTTTGGCGACAGCAGTTTCTGCCTGCAAGCCTCGGCCAAGCTATTCAGTGTCGGCGTTAATATCTCGCATGATATGTTTGCCATCGTCCATCTGCAAACCGACCGTTGGCACGCGTTTAAAAACACCTTTCATCACGACGCGCCCAAACTGCAAGGCCAAGTGCGGATTATCGATGGCGATCAAACCCAAAGATTGCTATTCAACCGACTGTGCATCCATCAAGCCCATGAAGCCGTGTTCGGCCAAAGCCCGAATATCAAAGATTATCTAGAGGCCGTCTGAAACCCCAAACCAGAAGAAAGCATATGAAAATCACGCCAATCCAAGCCCTAAACGACAACTACATCTGGATGATTCAAGAAGGCAACCATGCCGCCTGCGTCGATCCGTCCGATGCCACACCCGTTTTGAAATTCCTCGTCCACAATCGCCTGATGCTGGCGCAAACATGGATTACCCATCCGCACCCCGACCATACCGGCGGCGCAAAAAGCCTGTTCCACGGCTTTTTGGAATCCCCAATCTATGGCGAAAGCGACATCGACGTAGCGACGCATACCGTCACCGCAGGTACGCAGTTCCCGTTTGGCGAAGGCTTGGTTACCGTTTGGGCAACCCCCGGCCATACCGACCGCCACATCAGCTATCTGTTGGAAAATTCAGACGGCCTGCACGTTTTCTGCGGCGATACCTTGTTCTCCGCCGGTTGCGGCCGCGTATTTACTGGCACAATCGAGCAGCTTTACGACAGTTTCCACCGATTCAACCAGCTGCCCGAAGAAACGCTGTTTTATCCGGCGCACGAATATACCGCCTCCAATCTACGCTTTGCCCAGCATATCGAGCCGGACAACGCCGACATTCAGACGGCCTTGGCCTCAGCCGAACACACGCCGACACTGCCTGTCAGCCTTGCGCACGAACGCAAAGTCAATCCG
Organism: Neisseria sp. P0001.S005; assembly: GCF_051963715.1. NCBI lineage: Bacteria > Pseudomonadati > Pseudomonadota > Betaproteobacteria > Neisseriales > Neisseriaceae > Neisseria > Neisseria sp. P0001.S005. The sequence goes on from NZ_JBQCTZ010000013.1 coordinate 32,088, forward strand.
TTTTTCCGCATACACCTGCCCCAAGTTCAGGCACGCGCCGAAGAATTGAGCGGACAAAAATTAAACAGCGAACTCGAAGTCTTCGCTGCTTTGCGTGAATTAAAAAATCAATTTTAATTGGGCTTAGTTCCTAAAGAATAAGGCCGTCTGAACAATATCTGTTCAGACGGCCTTTATTATTTAGGGATTATTCCCATTCAATCGTGGCAGGCGGTTTGCCGCTGACATCATAAACCACGCGGTTGATGCCTTTGACTTCGTTGATGATGCGGTTGGACACGCGGCCAAGCAGCGAGTATGGCAGCTCTGCCCAGTGCGCAGTCATAAAATCGCTGGTAATCACGGCACGCAAAGCTACGACGTAATCGTAAGTACGGCCGTCGCCCATCACGCCGACGGATTTCACAGGCAGGAATACGGCAAAGGCTTGGCTGGTCAGGTCGTACCAAGATGTACCGTTTTCGTCGGTAGTATTGCGCAATTCTTGAATAAAAATATCGTCTGCTTGACGGAGCAAGTCGGCGTATTCTTTTTTCACTTCACCCAAGATACGCACACCCAAACCCGGGCCCGGGAACGGATGACGGTACACCATTTCGCGCGGCAGGCCCAAAGCGACGCCCAGTTCGCGTACTTCGTCTTTGAACAAGTCGCGCAAAGGCTCAAGCAATTTGAGCTTCATGTTTTCAGGCAGGCCGCCGACGTTGTGGTGTGATTTAATAGCGTGGGCTTTTTTGGTTTTCGCGCCTGCGGATTCGATTACGTCAGGGTAAATCGTACCTTGCGCCAACCATTTGGCGTTGGTAAGTTTTTTCTCTTCGGCATCAAATACTTCGATGAATTCCGCACCGATGATTTTGCGTTTTTTCTCCGGATCGGTCACGCCGGCAAGTTTCGCCAAAAACTGCTCTTCGGCATCAACGTGAATCACACGTACGCCCAAGTTGCGGGCAAACATGTCCATCACCATTTTGCCTTCGTTCAAACGCAACAGACCGTGGTCAACAAACACGCAGGTCAGTTGGTCGCCGATGGCGCGGTGAATCAACGCGGCCGCTACGGAAGAGTCCACACCGCCGGACAAACCTAAAATCACTTCATCGCTGCCTACTTGTTCGCGGATTTTGGCGACGGCTTCTTCGATGTAGTTCGGCATGGTCCAGCTTGGTTGTGCGCCGCAAATATCCAAGACAAAGCGGTTTAACAACGCGCGACCTTGTTTGGTGTGGGTCACTTCAGGGTGGAATTGGATTCCGTAGAATTGTTTCTCAGCGTTTTCCATCATGGCAATTGGGCAAGACGGGGTGTCGCCGATGACAGAGAAGCCGGTAGGCAGTTTGGAAACTTTATCGCCATGGCTCATCCATACGTCGAGCGTGTTTGGTGCATCATCTTGAATGCCGCGTGTCAGCTCGCTGTCGATGGTTTTCACTTGCGCATAACCGAATTCACGTTGGTTACCCGGGCTAACTTCGCCACCCAAGTGGTGCGCCATAAATTGCATGCCGTAGCAGATGCCCAAAACCGGAATGCCCAAATCAAAAATACCGGTATCGGCTTGATAGTCGGATTCGTAAACGGAATTAGGGCCGCCGGAGAGGATGATGCCTTTCGGGTTGAAGGCTTTGATTTCTTCCAAAGGCATATCGAAAGAATGCAGTTCGCAGTAAACGTGGGCTTCGCGCACGCGGCGGGCGATCAGCTGGGTAACTTGCGAGCCGAAGTCGAGAATAAGGATTTTGTCTTGGGTCATGGCGGAAACTTTACAAAATGTAAGAAAACGGTGCGGCCGTGAGGGCAAATTTCAAATTTAAACCGCAATAAAAAGGCCGTCTGAATCGGCGGATTATACCATTGTTCAGACGGCCTTTATAGGGCAAAACCCAAATCTCTCATCTTTCTATTTTGTGTGTTTCTCAGGAATCATATCGCTGCGCGAGAGCAACAGCAGGCAACCCAACACGACCATGCCGATGGCCAGCAGCGGCGAGAGGTAAATCCAGTAGCTCATGTGCAGATAAATGGCTGTGCCGATATAAACCAACATCGGGCCGGAAACGATGGACTGTTTGTTGATGCCGTCCATAATCAACACGGCAAAGCCCAAAATAATTAATGCGCCGGCAATCATGGTCGATGTCGCAGGCAAAATATCCGTAGTGCGCAAAAACCAAATCGCACCAAAGATAATCAAAAACAAAGGCAGAAAAAGTGAGGGGCGGGACATAACAACGCTCCGTAAAGGTTTCAGACGGCCTGTATTATTGGGTGCGTCGGCCATGCAGGCAAGATATAAAAATGCAATCTTGTGTGTAATTATGCAAAGGTTGTCTCAACAAAAAGGCCGTCTGAACCGTGGCAAACCGAAATCGAATATTTCAATTTATCCTGTTACAGACGGCCTTTTGAATCATCAGGCTTTACCCGTGCTGCCGAATCCGCCTTCACCGCGCGCGCTGGCGGCAAACTCGTCCACAACCTTAAACGCGGCTTGGACAACCGGCACAATTACCATCTGTGCGATACGCTCCATCGGCTCGATGGTAAACGCTTCTTTGCCACGGTTCCACAGAGAAACCTTCAATTCGCCTTGATAATCCGAGTCAATCAAACCGACCAAATTACCCAAAACAATACCGTGCTTATGACCCAAGCCGGAACGCGGCAACAAAACGGCTGCATACGCAGGGTTGGCCAAATGCACCGCCAAACCGGTCGGCACAAGATACACATCGCCCGGCTGCAATACAACAGCTTCATCCAGGCAGGCACGCAAGTCCAAACCGGCAGAACCGGGCGTTGCATAAGCAGGCAGGGAATCGGCCATTTTCGGATTTAAGATTTTCAGTTCGACTTCGGTTTGCATGACAGGACTCCGTATTGTTCTATATTGGAAAGGGCTATGATTATACACAAATGCCCTTGAGGCCGTCTGAAAAAACGGGGTATGATTCAGTCAAACCTAAGGAGAAAAATCATGGATCTGCACAATATCCGCGAAGATTACAGCAAACGCGAGCTATCGGAAGCCGAATGCCACGCCGACCCGATTGTCCAATTCGAGCAATGGCTGAACGAAGCCATTCACGCCGAAGTCAACGAACCGACTGCGGTCAACGTTGCCGCCGTGGGCGAAGACGGCAGGCCAAACAGCCGCATGGTGCTGCTGAAAGAAGTCAACCCCAAAGGCTTTGTTTTCTTTACCAATTACCACAGCCGCAAAGGCCGCTCCTATACGGCACACCCCTTTGCCGCCATGACTTTTTTCTGGCCGGAACTCGAACGCCAAGTGCGCGTTGAAGGACGCATTGAAAAACTCGACGCCGCCGCTTCGGACGAATATTTTGAAAGCCGCCCGTATACCAGCCGTATCGGCGCATGGGCAAGCGATCAAAGCGAAGTGATTTCCAGCAAAGCCGTTTTAGTGGCCAAAGCCGCAGCTGTCGGCGTCAAACATCCCTTACATGTCCCCCGCCCGCCGCATTGGGGCGGATACCTCGTCATCCCCGACCGCATCGAATTCTGGCAAGGCCGCCCCAGCCGCCTGCACGACCGCATCCAATACCGCCTAGTTGACGGCAACTGGATACGCGAACGCCTTTCACCATAATTTTCGGATTTTCAAACAAAAATTTACTGGTTGAGTTACAATACAACCTTTCATCAGCAGGCCGTCTGAATCTGATTTTCAGACGGCCTTTTCCCCCAATCCAATCCCTGCCGCAACTGCCGCAGAAGAACCGCTTTTTCAAGCGAGTTAGGAAAAATCATGTCCAAACAGCCTTCCAGCAAACGCCAATGGCGCGACGGCGTATCGTCTACCGCCAAAAAACCTTCCAGACCGGCCAAATCCTTTGCCAATAAAAAACGTCCAGACGACGAACGCAAAACATCAGGCAAACCTTACGGCCAAAATGTTTCAGACGGCCCTAAAGCTCAAAATACCGCCCCAAAACAACGTGCCGCCAAAGCCAAAAAACTGGTTGTCCGCAACCCAAACCAAAAAATCATGGAGCACGCCCGCGATTTGAAAGAGCGCCGCAGCGACCTTTCCCGCTTTGAACCCGAGCGCCTGCAAAAAGTCCTGGCCGCTTCCGGCGTCGGCTCACGTCGCGAAATGGAAGAATGGATCAGCAACGGCTGGGTAACGGTCAACGGCCGCGTAGCCCAACTGGGTGAAAAAGCCACGCCCGACGACCACGTTACCGTCAAAGGCAGTATCATCAAACTCAAATGGGCAGACCGCCTGCCACGCATCATCCTCTACTACAAACAAGAAGGCGAAATCGTTTCCCGCGATGACCCGCAAGGCCGCGTCAGCATCTTCGACCGCCTGCCGCAAGCAGCCAGCAGCCGCTGGGTAGCCATCGGCCGTTTGGACATCAATACCAGCGGCCTTTTGATCCTGACCACTTCAGGCGAACTGGTTCAACGCTTTGCCCACCCCAGCTTTGAAGTCGAACGCGAATACGCCGTGCGCGTATTGGGCGAGTTGACCACCGAACAAATGCGCGTCCTAACCGAAGAAGGCGTCATGCTCGAAGACGGTTTGGCTAAAGTCGAACGCATCTACGAACAAGGCGGAGAAGGTGCAAACAAATGGTACAACGTCGTCATCAAAGAAGGCCGCAACCGTGAAGTACGCCGCATTTTTGAAAGCCAAGGCCTGACCGTCAGCCGCCTCGTCCGCGTAGGCTTCGGCCCCATCGGCCTGCCAAACCGCCTCAAACGCGGCCAGTTCTACGAACTCAATCCGGCAGAAGTCGCCAACATCATCAAATGGGCGGATATGCTGCTGCCGGGCGAACGTCGACGGAAGAAAAGTTAATGTAAGATAAATCGGGGCTGAGGCCTTTACAAAATCGTCTCAGCCCGACAAAATCTTGCATAAGTCATAAACATAGTGGGTTAAGTTTAAACCAGTACCGCATTGCTCCGCCTTGTCCTGATTTAAACTTAACCCACTATTCACACATTAAAATTCAAAAAAAGTGACTCAGCACCAGCGTTAACTCTGCCAATACACTGCCATCAACACTTTTAATAATCAGCATGTGATATTTCCCAGGAGCTTAAATCATGCCCCGTTTCTTCCTGAAAACCATTTCCATACTCACTTTAGCGGCTTTGACTGCGTGTTCCGGTCCACTCGACCGATCAGACTCGTCAACCGAAAATCTTCAGGGCGCACCGGAATCAGCATTGCCTGCTGCTGCCGTTGCTGAAGAAAATCTGTCTCTTGCAGAAAACACCGAACGCTACCAAGAACAACCCGACCAACCGGTCAAATCCGTTGCTCAAGAACCTGTTTCCACATTCAGCATCGATGTCGATACCGGCAGCTACGCCAACGTCCGCCGATTTCTGAACAGTGGCGAACAGCCGCCTAAAGATGCTGTACGGATTGAGGAAATCATCAATTACTTCCCTTATAACTATCCACTGCCTACTGACGGCCGCCCATTTGCCGTTCACACTGAAACCATTGATTCTCCATGGCAACCGGAAGCCAAGCTGATCAAAATCGGTATCCAAGCACAAGACACAGCAAAGAAAGACCTTCCGCCTGCCAATCTTGTGTTCCTCGTGGACGTATCCGGCAGCATGGATGAAGAAAATAAACTTCCGTTGGTTCAAAAAACGTTGCGTATCTTGACCCAACAATTACGCCCGCAGGACAAAGTTACCTTGATTACCTATTCATCAGGCGAAGAGCTGGTGCTTCCGCCCACATCAGGTTCAGATAAAGAAACCATCCTGAAGGCCATCGACAAGCTGAAAGCCGAAGGTTCGACTTCGGGTGAATCCGCTTTACGCATGGCCTACGAAGAAGCGCAAAAGGCCTTTGTACCCAACGGCATCAACCGTATCCTGCTGGCGACCGATGGCGACTTTAACGTTGGCGTATCTGATACCGAAACGCTCAAATCCATGGTTGCCGAAAAACGTAAAACCGGCGTTTCACTCAGTACGCTAGGCTTCGGTACGGACAATTACAACGAAGACATGATGGAACAAATTGCCGATGCAGGCGACGGCAATTACAGCTACATCGACAACGAAAAAGAAGCGAAAAAAGTCCTGCAACAGCAGCTGACCTCCACACTCGCCACCGTTGCACAAGATGTCAAAATCCAAGTCGAATTCAATCCTGCCACTGTCAAAGAATACCGCTTGGTCGGCTACACCAACCGCACCCTGCGCAATGAAGACTTCAACAATGACAAAGTCGATGCAGGCGATATCGGCTCAGGTCACAGCGTGACCGCCATCTATGAAATCATTCCGACAGGCAAAGCTGGCTGGCTTGAGGAATCACGTTATCAAAAAGCCCCGGCCGCCAAAGGCAGCAAAAACGAATACGCCTTTGTCAAAGTGCGCTACAAACTGCCCGGACAAAAAGACAGCCAGCTGATGCAGCAAGCCGTCCCCGTCGGCAGCAAACCGCTTGACCAAGCCGACAAAGACACCCTGCTCGCCCTTGCCGCCGCCTCCTACGCCCAAGCCCTGCGCGGCGGCGAATACAACGGCAAACTCAGCTGGGTCGACATCGAAAAAATGGTACTGCAAGTCCAAGGCGATGATCCGTTTGGTCTGAAATCCGAATTTCTCCAACTGGTGCGCACCGCCGCCGGACACGGAGGAACATCAGGTCCTTTAGTTAAAGAGTAAAATCTAAAAAGGTCGTCTGAAACTTTTCAGACGACCTTTTATACACCCTGCCTCAACCCCAATCAGGAGCCGCTTCATGTTCACACTCAAAACCGACAACGACCGCCTGCTGCTCGCATCCCCCGATTTGCGCGCGGAAATTTATCTTTACGGCGGGCTGCTCAACCACTACGAAATCTGCCGCCCCGACGGTACATGGTTCAACATCGTCAAAGCCTACGATACCCCGCAACACGCCCGCGGTAGCCTGACCGAATGGTTCCGCAGCGGCAAACTCAGCCCGTACGCCTGCCGCCTGCGCTACGGCAAATACAGCTTTGACGGCAAAGCGTATCAGTGCGGCAAATTCAAACTCGCCGAACACGCGGCACACGGTTTGATGTATGACCGTGAGTTCGCCCTCGTCAACAGCCATGCCGACAACCAATCCGCCGAAGTCGAAATCCGCGCAGATTACGCACAAGACGACAGCGGCTATCCCTTCCCCCCTTCAGCCTGACCGTCCGCTACCGCCTCAGCGCAGACGGCTTAAGCATCCGCTCCACCGTCCGCAACCAAGGCACAACCGCCATGCCGCTCGCAGACGGCTGGCACCCCTATTTCACGCTCGGCAGCAAAGCCGACGATTGGTCGCTGGAAATCGACAGCAGCAAACGCTTGGGCTTTGATGCCGATTTAGTTTCCGACGGCAGCATCATCGACGACACCCGTTTTCAGACGACCTCAAGCCTGGCAGGCATCGAATTGGACAACAGCTTTGTTTTGACACGCAGCAAACCCGCCGCCTGCACACTTTCAGGCAACGGACTGACCCTGAGCATTTACCCTGACGCATCCTATCCCTACCTGCAAGTCTTCACTCCGCCGACCCGCGACTCCATCGCCATCGAAAACCTCAGCAGCGCACCCGACTGCTTCAACAACGGCTTAGGGTTGATTGTTCTAAACGCGGAAGAAGAAGCCGCATTTGAAATGCGCTACCACATTGTCGCAAGCTGTCCGTAAACAACCCGAATCTTCACCGGCAAAGCAAAGGTCGTCTGAAAACGCCAAATCAGGTTTTCAGACGACCTTTTAACCAACTGATGCAATGGTTTCTTTGACTGAAAAACAAAAAATAGCCCGCGTCAGTAAACCTAGCATTTTCAATCAAATATGCTGTATTTAATCATAACCTGACCGAAATAGCGTTGCCATATTTTTCCTTTTACCCCACTAAAAGCGAAGTCATACTGAGCGAACCAGCGACAAGGTTGTCGTTGAAAAATGTAATGGAATCATCCGGTTCGCGTAATGCCATAATGCACAGAAAAGGTAAATAGTGATCCGGCGTCGGCACGGAGAGCATCGCCTTTTCACCCATCCGTTCGTAATGAATCAACGTGTCGTCATCCCGTTCGGCAATCGCTTGATTGATTGCTTCGCGGAACGCAAACGCCCAATCATAGTCCGCGCCGATTTGATTGATATGCGCCCTGCTCATCACGCCCAGATTATGGATAATATTGCCGCTGCCGATAATCAACACACCCTGTTCGCGCAAAGCGGATAATTTTTTCGCCAAATTGAAATGCCATTCCGCCGATTGCAAGCGGTTAAGACTGAGCTGCACCACAGGAATATCGGCATCGGGATAGAGAAACTTCAACACCGCCCGAGACCTTTGCAAAATTCCTTTCCTTCCAACAGCCGAAATCCAAACAAGGGTTTTCAGCTGTTTTCTCCTCCAAT